>JBEVFG010000103.1:0-4118 GCA_040512415.1 Pseudolabrys sp.
CGAATGAAGGTTTCTTCCGGGGTTCCAGACGCATCGACTCTCGCCCAGTCGACCCGGCCCAGCTCGAATTTTTCCTGATCTTGCACAAAGGCTGCGTTCGCGTCGGACGCATCGCCTGTCCGCGCACCGACCCGCTCAAGCCGTGACTGCAGGTCGGCGGTGAGAAAAAGACCAGCAAAATCGGCGGAATCCGCCGCTTTCGCGATGTCTGCGCGCTCGCCGGGCTGTGCAAACACGGCGTCAACGATTGCCGAATGCCCTGCCGTGACGACGCGCCGCGCCTTGGCGGCGAGCGTGGCGTAGACCTTGGCGGTGGCCTCGGCGGTGTACGCGGACTTCGGCAGCGTCTCGGTCTCGGCGACGCCGAACATTGCCTTGCGCTCGATATCGCTTCGCAGCACCACGGCGCCGGGCATTGGCATGATTTCTGACGCAAGCGTGCGTGCGAGCAGGGACTTTCCGGTGCCGGAGAGCCCACCGATGGCGACCAGTTTTGGCTTGGCCGCCTGCAGCAGTTCCCGCGCCAGATCGGCATAGCTGCGCGCGTCCCGCGACAGCTTCTCGCGGGCATCGGAGTGCTTGCGTCTCGCTGCCGTTACCTTGGCGCGGATCGCAGCGCGCACGGACATGAACAACGGAAGGGCAGCGAGAGCGTCGAGATCGTGGACACGCTGGCTCTCGATCAGATAGCGGTTGAACACGATGTTCGCCGCCGGCCGCAGCCCGCGCTCGATCAGATCCATCAGCAGGAACGCCAAATCGTACAGCACGTCGCCCGTTGCGATACGATCGCTGAATTCGATGGCGTCGAACAATACGGGTTTGTCCTCGATCAGCACGACGTTGCCGAGGTGCAGGTCGCCATGGCACCGGCGCACGAGACCTGCACGCTCGCGTGCCTGCAGCAGCGGCTTCACGCGATCGAATGCATCGCGTGTTGCTGCAGCGAGGGCGCGCAAGTCCTCCAGGGAAAACAGGTCCGGCTCCGCGGCGAGCTCGGTCTCGTTTTGCGCGATGATGTCCGCCAGCGTTTCCGTGAAGTTGGCGTTCGTCACCGTCGGCGCGACGCGGTGCGCGGCAGCGACGGTTCGCCCGAGTCGATCGGCGAGCCCCTCGTCGATGCGCGGGGATTTGGCAAGCCGATCGAGGGTTTGGCTTTCGTCGAAGCGCCGCATCTCGACGGCCCATTCCACCGGCTCGCCTTTGCCGCCGATCGCAAGCCGCCCTGCGGGATCGCAGGTAATGGGCACGACGCCGCGGTAGATCGCGGGCGCGAACGCGCGGTTGACCTTGATCTCGGCTTCGCAGGCGGCCCTGCGTTTGCCGAGCGTGGAAAAATCGAGAAAGGGAAAGCGCACGGCGCGCTTGATCTTGAGTACACGGTCGCCGGCCAGAAAGACCAATGCCGCGTGCGTGTCGATGCGTTTGACCGGCGCGCCGCCATGGTTGGCCGCATCGCCCAGAAAATCGATTACCGGCTGTTGCGGCTCGTCACTCATCCACGGCCCCGGCATTTTTGTCCAAACGAATATGTATCAATTAGATGCGAAAAGAGGAGGTGCCCGCATGCCCGGATAAGCCCGAAGTCTATTGACCGCTGCTCGCCTTGCCGGGAAAGTGCGCGCCTGACCGCGTCAGGCGGCTGTTTTTTCCAAGGGAGACGCTCAGTGATTATCGATCACAGGACCTATCGGATTCTGCCGGGCAGGGTGCCCGCACAGCTCGAGCTTTACAGCAAGCTGGGGTATCCGGTGCAGCTTCGCTACATGGGCGAGCCGCACTACTATCTCGCAACAGAGACGGGCCAGCTCAACACGCTGGTGCACGGCTGGGTCTATGACAGCGCCGCCGAGCGCGAGCAAAAGCGCGCCAAAATGATGCAGGATCCGGACTGGAAGCACTTCCTGGCGGAGAATGCGAAAGCGGGAAATATTATCGAGCAATCCAATTGGCTGATGACACCTGTGCCATTCTCGCCGAAGATTCCACCCGCAAAAATCGTGAAGTAGCGCGATGCGCGGCAAGGACAACGCACGTTCCGGCGGCGAAATCCTGATCGACCAGTTGTCGATTCATGGTGTGCGCGACGCATTTTGCGTGCCGGGCGAAAGCTATCTTGCCGCGCTCGACGCTTTCTATGGAAGCGACATCAAGCTCACGGTCTGCCGTCATGAGAGCACCGCAGCCATGATGGCGGAGGCCGTGGGCAAGATGACCGGCCGGCCCGGCATCTGCTTCGTCACGCGCGGGCCCGGCGCCAGCAACGCGTCGGCCGGCATCCATATCGCGCGCCAGGATTCCTCCCCGATGGTAATGTTCGTTGGGCAGGTCGGCCGCGACATGCGCGACCGCGAGGCATTCCAGGAGCTCGATTATCGCGCCGTTTTCGGGACCATGGCGAAATGGGCAACGGAGATCGATGATCCGGCGCGCATCCCGGAAATCGTTTCGCGCGCCTTCCATACGGCCTGCAACGGACGGCCCGGTCCCGTGGTGATCGCGCTGCCTGAAGACATGTTGACCGAGCGTGTCGTGGTCTCTGATGCCACGCAATTCGAGCCGGTGGAAACCTCGCCGGGCCAATCGGAAATGAGCCGGCTGCAGGACTTGTTGCGGGGCGCAAAGCACCCGGTCGTGCTGATCGGCGGCAGCCGGTGGAGCGAGCAGGCGAGCGCGAGCCTGATACGTTTCGCCGAGCGATTTGCGCTGCCGGTCGCGACAACATTCCGTCGCGGTCACCTGGTTGATGCCATGCATCCCTGCTACGCCGGCGACTTCGGCATTGGGCCAAATCCGAAGCTGCTTGCGCGCGTGAAGGGCGCCGACCTCGTCTTGCTGATCGGCGGGCGCTTCGGTGAGATGCCGTCGCAAAGCTACAGCGTGTTCGATATTCCGGAGCCGCAGACCAAGCTCGTGCATGTGCATCCCGGCTCTGACGAACTCGGGCGCGTCTATCATCCGCATCTTGCCATCAACGCGACACCGACCGCGTTCTGCACGGCCTTGGACGGTCTGCAGCCGCCTAAGGACATCGCTTGGCGCGGCGACAGTGACACCGCACATGCCGACTTTCTTGCCTGGGGCGAGAAAGCGACGACGGTGCCCGGCGCCGTCAACCTCGGCGAGATCATGGTGTGGCTGCGTAACAATTTGCCGGCCGATGCAATCATCACGCAGGGCGCCGGCAATTTCTCCGGCTGGGTGCATCGCTTTTACCGGGTCCGCAAATTTGGCGGGCTGGTGGGCGCGACCTCGGGCTCGATGGGCTACGGTCTGCCCGCCGCACTGGCCATGCAGACCCTTTATCCCGACCGCACTGTTGTCTGCGTCGCCGGCGACGGCGACTTTCTTATGACGGGGCAGGATTTCGCGACGGCTGTCCAATACAAGCTGCCGGTCATCGTGCTGGTTGCTGACAACGGCATCTACGGCACCATCCGCATGCACCAGGAGCGCGACTATCCGGGCCGCGTCATTGCGACCGAGCTGCGCAATCCGGATTTTGTAGCTTACGCATTGGCATTTGGCGGCTACGGTGCAGTGGTGGAGAAGAGCGCGAAATTTCCGGCCGCTTTCGCGGCCGCGCAGGCGTCCGGCAAACCATCGATCATTCATCTCAAGATCGACCCCGAGGCAATTACCCCCGCAACAACGCTTTCGGCCATTCGGGAAAAGTCCCTCACTGCGGGCGGTGGGAAAAGAAGTTGAGCCTTTTGGCGGCACTTGCCACGCCGCCCTGAATCTGCGTTGAGTTGATCCATGCCCTATCGCCGGACCGAAAATGTCGTCCGCCGGCTTGCCGAGCGCGAGCAGACGATCCTCGATGCGGCACAATCGATTGCATCGGAAAGCGGAATGGGTGCCGTGCAGATTGCCCCGGTCGCGCACCGGGCGGATATCGCCGCCGGCACTGTTTATCGCTATTTCCCGTCAAAAAATAACCTGATCGCCGAAGTGATCGCGTCCGCCGCCGGGCGCGAGCTCGCAGCTATGCGGGAGGCTGCCGATGCGGCGCCGGGCCCGCTTTCGGCGCTTGCCGCCTGCATCGCCACGTTCGCGGCGCGTGCCCTGAACGACCGGCGGTTGACCTGGGCCGTGCTGGCGGAGCCGGTCGACGC
>JBEVFG010000104.1:0-7880 GCA_040512415.1 Pseudolabrys sp.
ATCGAGATCGGCGGTCACGCGGAAACGCACGCGGCCACAATGGCAGCCGCCCGCCATGGTTTTCATGCCGCTATTCATGGGTACCCAATGCCGGCCAATGGCAGCACATGGTCGCGCGTCAGAGGAGCCAAGGGCAAGTCGGGCAGCGCCCGTGGGTCGACCCACACCACCTGATCGATTTCAGTGCGCGGTATGACCGGCCCCTCGACGTCGACCTCATACACGGCCGCGCGCACCCGATGACCCGGCTCGTTCGCCGCGACACATTCGAATACGCCGAGCGGCCGCGCACTGCTCTCCGCGATGCGGCAGCCCAGCTCCTCGACCAGTTCACGTGCGAGCGCGGCAATATCACTCTCGCCCGGATCGCGTTTGCCGCCCGGCTGCATGAAGGCCGCAGTCCCGCGCTTGCGGACCAGCAACACGCGTCCCTCCTCGTCGCGGATGAGTGCCGCGACGACGTTGATAACATTGTTGTTCATTCATCGTTTTCCGAAAAGAGGCCGAACTGGCTCGGGTCGCGCGCGGGTTCGGGCAAGCCGAGGTGCTGGAACGCGAGGCCGGTGAGCAGACGTCCGCGCGGCGTGCGCTGCAGAAACCCCTTCTGGATCAAAAACGGCTCGATGATGTCCTCGATAGCATCGCGCGGTTCTGAAAGCGCCGCTGCCATCGTGTCGACGCCGACCGGCCCGCCGCCGTAATTTTCCGCGATGGTCGTGAGATAGCGCCGATCCATCGCATCGAGACCCGCACCGTCCACCTCAAGCGCCGACAGCGCGCGATCAGCGGTCTTGCGGTCGATAGTTTTGGCACCTTCGACATGGGCGAAATCGCGCACGCGCCGCAGCAGGCGGCCGGCAATGCGCGGTGTGCCGCGCGCGCGCCTGGCGATTTCGTTGGAGCCGTCAGCCGCAATTCCGATACCGAGCACGCGCGCGCCCCGATTGACGATTTCCTCGAGTTCTTTCTCGGAATAGAAGTTCAGCCGCACCGGAATCCCGAACCTGTCGCGCAGCGGGTTGGTCAATAAACCCGCGCGCGTCGTAGCGCCGATCAGGGTGAAGGGCGACAGATCGATCTTCACCGAACGCGCGGCTGGGCCTTCGCCGATGATCAGGTCGAGCTGGAAATCTTCCATCGCCGGATAGAGTATTTCCTCGACCGCTGGGTTTAGCCGGTGGATCTCGTCGATAAACAGCACGTCGCGCTGCTCAAGGTTCGTCAACAGCGCCGCGAGGTCGCCCGCCTTGGCGATCACCGGGCCGGACGTGGCGCGGAAATTGACGCCCAATTCGCGCGCGAGAATCTGCGCCAAAGTGGTCTTGCCCAGGCCGGGAGGGCCGACGAACAGCACATGATCGAGCGCCTCCTTGCGCGCCCGTGCGGCTTCGATGAACACGCTCAGATTCGCGCGCGCCTGCTCCTGGCCGATGAATTCCGACAGCCGCTGCGGGCGCAACGATGCGTCCGCGTCGTCGTCGCGCGTCCCGGGGGTGACAAGGCGCGGCGCACTGCTCATTTCGCCAATTCCTTCAAGCCCTGCCTGATCAATGTCGCGGTATCCGCGCCCTCACCGGCATTGCGTGCAGCGGCCGCAATGGCAGCAGCGGCCTGCGGATGTCCATAGCCGAGATTGATCAGCGCGGAGACAGCGTCGGCCACCGGGCGCGGCGCGCGCTTCTCGTCGAGCGCGCCGGCGAGATGCACCACTGCCGGGTCGATATTCGCAAAAGCAGGTGCCTTGTCCTTCAGTTCGGTGACGATCCGCTCGGCCACCTTTTGCCCGACACCAGGGGCGCGCGCGACCATCGCCTTGTCGCGCATCGCGATCGCCGATGCGAGCTCGGATGCCTTTAGCGTGCCGAGCACCGACATGGCGACCTTGGCACCGACTCCCTGCACGGTTTGCAGCAGACGGAACCATTCGCGTTCGATGTCGCTCGCAAATCCGAACAGCCTGATCTGGTCCTCGCGCACGTAGGTCTCGATCGACAACGTGGTGGGCTCGCCGGGCGACGGCAGCGCCTGCAGCGTGCGCGCCGAGCAATGCACCTGATATCCGACACCGGCGACGTCGAGGATGATGTAGTCCTCGCCGTAGGTATCGACGATGCCCTTGAGCTTGCCGATCATGACGCCGCCACCTTCAGCGCCGCGCTCGTCCGATGATGCGCGTGGCAAACCGCGATGGCCAGCGCATCGGCAGCATCTTCGGATTGCGGATCGGCTTTCGGCAGCAGAACGCCGATCATCATGCGGATCTGCGCCTTTTCGCCGTGACCGGTTCCAACGATCGTCTTCTTCACCAGGTTTGGCGCATATTCGGCAACGGCAAGTCCAGCCTTGGCCGGCACCAGCATCGCGATACCACGCGCCTGCCCAAGCTTCAGCGTCGCAGCCGCATTGGTGTTGACGAACGTCGCTTCCACCGCTGCCTCGTGTGGCCGGTATTGCTCAATCACCGCGAGCAGTCCGTCATGAATTGCAAGCAGGCGAATGCCCAAATCGGCGCGGTCGTCGGTCTCGAATGAGCCGCACCCGATGTGGATCAGCCGGTTGCCGTCGGACTCGATCAGGCCCCAGCCGGTACGCCGGAGCCCCGGATCGATGCCGAGAATGCGAATCGGATGCCGGGCCATGACCTCGTTGATAGCCCCGGCCCCGTCGCCCGCCTAGCGCGTTTTGCGCCGCAGTTGCCCCGTTATGCGGGTCATTCCGGACGGTTACAATGGACAGCTTGGCATGAGCGGTTATGGTTCGCGCCATGCCGGGGACTTCCTCTCGCCGCCGCAACCGACGGGCCGTCATTATTGGCGGCTCGATGTCAGGACTGTTTTCGGCAGCATTCCTACGCCAGATCGGCTGGGAGGCGGACGTCTACGAGCGCTCGAATGTCGAGCTGGTCGGCCGCGGCGCCGGCATCACCGGGCACCCCGAGCTCATGGAGGCGCTGGAAGCAAGCGGCGCGGGGACCGAGATGCTCGGCATCGAGGTGCCCAAGCGCATCGCCATCGACCGCGAGAGCCGCATCACGGATGAGCGGCCGCTGCGGCAGGTGCTGACCTCGTGGGATCGTTTGCAACGCCTCCTGCGCGCGACCATCGACGAGGCGCACTACCATCTCGGCTGGAATTTTGAGCGCGTCGACCAGGACGACCGCGGCGTGCGCGTGCAGTTTTCCGGCGGACGTGTCGAGCATGCCGACATTCTGATTGGCGGCGATGGAATCCGCTCAAGCGTGCGTGCGCAAATGGCCCCGGACGTACAGCCTGTCTACGCCGGCTATTACATCTGGCGCGGAGCACCGAACGAGGCCGACCTCGCCCCGCAGACGCTGAACAGCATCTACCCGCTGTTCACTTTTTACCTGCCCAAGCAACAGCAGGTGATCACCTACCCGATCGCCGGCTTCAACGACGATCTCACTCCGGGCAAACGCCGTTTCAATTTCATCTGGTACCGCGTTGCGGGCGCCGCAAAGCTGCGGGAGATGTGCGTGGACGAAAAAGGCGTTCAGCACGAATACTCGGTGCCACCGCCGCTGGTGCGCAAAGATCTGATCGCCGGCATGCACAAGGATGCGCGGGAGATTCTGCCGCCGCCGCTGCTCGATGCACTGATGAAGATCAAACAACCCTTCATCACGCCGATCTACGATTTCACGGCACCGACAATTACCTACGGCCGTGTCGCCATGGTGGGTGATGCAGCGGCAAACGCGCGTCCGCACATGGGCTTCGGAATGGCCAAGGCCGGCACCGACGCGATGGCTCTGGCGAAGCATCTCGACCGGCACGACGATGTCGACGAGGCGCTGGAGGCCTACAATGCGGAACGCCAACCGATCGGCAACAATATCGTCATGCACGGACGCAAGCTTGGCACGCATCTCGGCGTCAACCTGAAGACCGAGGAAGACCGTCGCATGCACGATTTACTGCAAAGCGACGGTGCTATGCTCGACTGGATCGCCGTGCCGCATTTCCTGGACGCCTATAAATGACCGAGCTTCCGAACCCGGACTATGCGCGCAACATGCGCGTCGTTGGCCATACCGATCAGGGCGGCAGGCCCGACGGCGTGCAGGTGATGGTGCACCGCGGCTTCGCTTTCGTGGGCCATATGTTTTCCAAGGGATTTTCCGTCATCGATGTGCGCGATCCGACGAACCCGCGCGCGGTGAACTACATCGCGGCACCTGCGAACACGTGGAACATTCACCTGCAGACTCATGAAGACCTGCTGCTGGTCATCCACGCCAAGGACATGTTCGCCGCGGCCGAATTCGCCGACGAGCGTTCCTATTACAGCGGCGCTCTCGGCAAGACCGTCGGGACGGCCGAGGCCAAGCGACAGCGCGACTGGAGCGCGGGCCTTGCGGTCTACGACATCTCGAAGCCGGAGACGCCGCGCCAGATCGGTTTCATGCCGGTTGAAGGCGGCGGCATCCATCGCGCCTGGTACACCGGCGGGCGCTGGGCCTACGTCTCGGTCCTGCTAGACGGCTTCACCGACTACATGTTCATAACAGTCGACATGAGCGATCCCGCGAAGCCGCGGGAAGCCGGTCGATGGTGGATTCCCGGCATGAACTTGTCGGCAGGTGAAACGCCGTCATGGCCGGCGGCGCGGCGTTACGGCCTGCATCACGCAATCATTCACGGCGACACGGCCTACGCCGCCTGGCGCGATGCCGGCATGGTCGTGCTCGACATTGCCGACCGCGCCAAGCCCAAACTGATCACTCACCGCAATTGGTCACCCCCGTTCGGCGGCGGCACACATAATTGCCTGCCCCTGCCCGACCGCGAGTTGTTGGTCGTGCTCGATGAAGCCGTGCTCGATCACCAGGAAGATGGCCTCAAGCTGATCTGGGTGTTCGACAACCGCGCGCCCGACAACCCGGTCAGCATTGCGACGTTTCCGACGCCGGCAGAGGCCGACTACAAGGCCAAAGGCGCGCATTTTGGGCCGCATAATATCCATGAGAACCGGCCCGGCAGTTTTGTCAGCTCGCACTTGATTTTCGCGACCTACCAGAATGCCGGCATCCGCGTCTTCGACATCTCCGATGCGTTTGTGCCGAAAGAAGTTGGCGCGCTGGTCCCACCGCAGCCCAAGACGCTCGCAGTCACGCGCCCGAACCGCGCGCGGGTCATTCAATCCGCCGACGTTTTCGTGGACGCGAAAGGGCTGATCTACGCGACCGACTATAATGCCGGGCTTTATATTCTGGAATTCAACGGAGCGTAGTGCTCACGTGCTCATCTTGTGCATGAGCGCATCGGACACTTCAAAATTCGCGTAAACGTTCTGCACGTCGTCGCTGTCGTCGAGCGACTCGATCAGCTTGAGGATTTTTTCGCCGGCCTCGTCATCAAGCGCAATCGTGTTTTGCGGCTTCCACAGCATCGCTGATTTGCGCGGCTCGCCAAACTTGGCCTCGAGTGCCTTGGTAACGTCGTTCAACGAGTCCGGCGTCGCCAAGATCTGATGACCGTCTTCGCTCGAGGTCACGTCCTCGGCACCGGCGTCGATCGCCACCTCCAGCACCGCGTCAGCGCTGGCAACCTTGGCTTCGTACTCGATCACGCCGACATGATTGAACATGAACGACACTGCGCCGGTTTCGGCGAGGTTCCCGCCATTCTTCGAGAAGATCGCGCGCACCTCGCCCGCCGTGCGGTTTCGATTGTCGGTCAGCGCCTCAACGATAACCGCCACGCCACCGGGTCCATACCCCTCGTAACGGATCTCGTCGTAGCTCTCGGTGTCGGCACCCTGCGACTTCTTTATAGCGCGCTCGATGTTGTCTTTCGGCATGTTCTCGGTGCGGGCTGCCAGGATCGCGGCGCGCAGGCGTGGATTGAATGCCGGATCCGGCATGCCGAGCTTGGCGGCAACGGTAATTTCACGCGCAAGCTTGCCGAACAGTTTGGAGCGCGCCTTATCCGCGCGCCCCTTCTTGTGCATGATGTTCTTGAATTGGGAATGACCAGCCATAAGCGGACATCGACGGCTATTGGTGCCGGCGGCTATATAGTCTGGCTCGCCCGGAAAATAAACAGTGCAGATTGGTGGAATTTGCGGGTGAGCGACCGAATATCAGGTGGTAACCGCCACGTTTTGCAGGATCACACCGATGCGTGCGCCGATTTTCGATACGTTCTGGTGGACGCGCGTCTTGTAGAGAATGACGGCATCCCGATCGACAAGGAAGAACTTCTGCGGCGGCCAGGTCCGGCCAAAAACATCGATCAGCATGCTGCGGAACTGACCTGCCGAAAGGTCGGGTTGCTGCGCCGGCATCTCGGCGTAGGCCGCAAGATCGGCCGAGGTGAGCGCGCATAACAGCGCCACCGGCACGGTCGAATAGACCTGCTTGTGCTGCTGAATGGTATTGATCGCGCGGTCGAGAGCGAATTCGGGACCGAGATCGCCGTTGATGACCAAAGGCTCATCGTTTGTGGCGCGAGCGAGCGGAAACTGATCGATCAGCCAGTCGCCGGCATGAACCGTGTTGTTGCGGCCACGCCCATAAATCAGAACGTCATCTTCGTAACGCGCAAACCACGTGTCGAGCCGATCGGGGATGCGGTCGAATGCCGGCCGTGCAATCAACTCCCGGCCCTGGGTGCCGAAGATGCCAATAGCAGCCTTCGCGCGGGAAATGACGTCGACCACAGCGTCCCCGAGGAGTGGCGGGAACAGGCTGCTGCCGGCACCGAGGATGACCAGATCGTAATTCTGCTGCACCTGATCGAGCATGCCGGCAGTCAGATGATGAACGCGGCATTCACCCGGCAACACTGCATTGATCAATTGGCGGCCCAGCCGCGCGGCGAGATCGTTCGTATCGTCGCCCGAAATCACGGCCACGTTGCGCGATGCAACCGGAGCAAGCCGCTCCATGGGCGTCAACCGCATCAGCATCTGCGATTCATCGACCGGGGCGGTGCTTTCGATGCGAAAACCATAACGATCGAACAGTAGCGCCAGGTCGCAGAGACTCATCCGATTGACAAGACCCTGTGCGCGCTCACCGTTTTTGGCGAGATCCGTCGGATAGCAGCTGACGAGCATGTCGCGCTTGCAGAAGCGCAAATGAGTGAACAGGCTTTCGATATCTTTGACGTGCTCCAGCACGTCGAGCATCACGATCACATCGGCCCGCGTCGCGGCTTCAGTGGGGAATTCGTCGATACTCAAGTCGGCGGCACGCGCTCGGCGTTTCTTGCCGGTTTGGCCGGCGCCAACATAGCTGCAGCCATTTGGCAACAAAGTCCGTAAAGCCGGGCTCACACCGAGATCGAGGACGCGCGCGCCGGCGGGAATGAACTGCGCGGCAAGCTCGGCGCGCGGATCGGATTTCGTCCGTGACGAGGTTAGCTGGCGGTCGGGGTCCGCCGGCAGTTCCAGCGCAAGATTGCTGTTGACGAAGAGAGCCATATGCTCCGTGCCGAGGTCGCGCTGCCGGACCCAGCACATGCCGGCGAATCAATTCCGTCTACCAAATCATCGCCGCGATTCGCGGTCAACCTCGTAGATTGAAAAAAAATCAGATCCAGAAGCCGGGCTGGGCTTCCTGCAGGATACCGCCGAGGCGGACGGCACCGACCTTGCGCGCGAGCCCGGTCGCATCGTCGGTCTCTACGGCGAGGCCGCACAAGGTCGCCGGGCCATTCGACGCCTCGAACTTCGCGCCAGGCAATTTGCGCAGGAAGCGATTGAGCGGCTCGTCCTTGTTCATACCGATGATGGAGTCGTAGTCGGCCGTCATGCCGACGTCGGACACGAATGCCGTACCCGCCGGAAGAATGCGGTCGTCGGCGGTGGGCGCATGCGTATGGGTCCCCACGACGAGGCTGGCGCGCCCGTCG
>JBEVFG010000105.1:0-6130 GCA_040512415.1 Pseudolabrys sp.
CGGGGGCGATCGACCGGATCTTCGGCAACGGGCCCGTCGGGCCGAGTACGGCGGCAAGGCGCTGGATCACGGCGGGGCGTGGTACCGAAACCTCTCCCTGTTCGAAGGCGACGACCGTAAGCGTTGTAAAGGCTTCGAGCAACTCGCTGGGGCGAAGCAGGAAATCGGGATCGCGTGGCCGGCCGAAGCGTTCGTTGCCGCGCGCGAAGGTCTCGTAGATCAGCACTCCACCCGGCGCGAGGGCGCGGGCAATCGCCGGGAGCAGCGGGCGGTGCAGGTAATGGGTAACGATGATTCCATCATAGTCATCGCCGAGCTGCCTAGGGTCGTCGGTCTCGAGGTCGATCCGACGCACCTCGCAACACGGCCCCGCGAACGCCAACAGTGCCGTGGTATCACGGTCGACCGCGCACACGGCAAATCCGCAGTCGCGAAGCAGGCGAACATGCCGGCCACTGCCGGCCGCCAGGTCGAGCACAAGACCACCTGGCTTGATCAGCGGCAAAAAGCGGTTGACCCAGACAGAGGGGGCCGTCGAGGACTGAGGCGATCGCGTGCTCTTTTGCATTGGCGGTGGCCGATTGCAAATAACGGGAAGAGCCGAGTACAACGCACGGCTCGGAGGTAGTATCGATGATTTTATTTACGCTGCGTTGCGCCCGTGGCCACCAATTTGAAGGTTGGTTTCGTGACGGCGACGGGTTCGAGGCGCAGCAGAAGGCCGGCGAGATCTCCTGTCCTGAATGCGGCGAAACCAAGGTCGAAAAGGCGGTGATGGCGCCGCGGCTCGGTAAACCGCTCCGCCGATTTCGCCGGCTAGCGCTAGGTTTGGGAGTGGCCGAAGACCCTGGTGAAGGGGCCTAAGTTTCGGCCAACATCATTGTAATGTCGCCGCGGCACCCATGGATGTCCATCGTAACGGACAGGTAGATCTGACTGCGAATCGCCATTTCCCCGACGCTGCTCGCAACTGCGCATCGGGCTCGCTTGCAACCTTAGAGCTCCCAAAGCCCATGCTATCCACAACGCAGACTCCCGTGTACTCGAAACGTTCAGTCCCGCAAAATGGTCCATGCTGCGCTTCTCCCTTCTGATGCTTGAGGCCGCATCCGCGGACCTCATTTCACCATCAGCCTCAGCCTGAAGCGCAGCACCCAAAATCTTCTATCCACAAGAACGCCGTCCGATTACCCGATCTTTGAGGGTAAAGCGGGATCTGGGTCAGATTTGGCGAAACGTCTGCTTATGGCGCAAAGCGGACATTGCGAGCTTCATTTACCGACATCCGGTCCGTTGTTTTAGCCGCTACGATGCTTCTGGCGAGCCTCGGGCTAGGGGCGCGGCTTTTGTTGCGTTGGGATAAAACAGACCGACAGCAACTCAGTGCATGGAGATTGCGTCGTGGGCCAAATGAAGAAAACGTTCTCATTATGATCTCGCCAGCTTTCGCCTGCGATCAGAACGTCTACGATTTCGACCCGCTGAACTTCAAGCTCGAGTAGGAGGAGATAATGGGCGATGCAGATTTCGTGAGAGAAACAATTCAAGCATTGAACAGTCATGCGGCAGAACTGGACTCTATGTACAGGGTGGTAATGGCAGCGGCGAAAAATCGGACGGAAATTCCGAACGTAAGGCACATTTTTAAAGAAATGGCGGAAGCGTCTAGGGAATGCGATGAGATGTTCGAAATACATTATGGCGACGGAGATCCACTGCCATCTGACGTGCGTCGGGCAATTCAACGAGTACAGGATGGATTGTCCAACTGTGCGAGTGCGTTCGTTGCATACATGGCGATTGCACGGCTAACCCTAGGTTAGGCCCCGCCTGTTGATGCGATCGGCAAATCCAGAAGAACTCCGATAGCGCCGTCGTGAATGAACAAGCGACCGCTATTATCAAGCGTCACTTGGCGAACTTGCTTTACCCCGCAGACAAAACTTTAATGCACAGACGAGGCCCGCAGACGCAAAGTGGGGCGTCAACCCCCTATGCCGTCTTCACTTCGAAGGTACGTTGAATCGGTACGTCGTCGAAGAAAAATTTTATTGTGTATTGCCCAACCATCAAATGTGGAGCAAGGACCCTAATCGCCGCAAGATGAGCTTTGTTTTTCTCAAGGGCCACCGTTTGTTTCGGACTTTCAATCACCGTCTGACCTTTGGGATCGATAAGTGAAACTGTCGTCTCACAAGGCCCCTCACCCCCGCGAGCAAACAATACAGCCATGAGAGATGGAATCAGAATATCTTTTTGAAGGACAATATCGTCGTTTGGAAAGACGCCAATGATGCTGAGCTTGTTATTGACCTCCTCCCTCACATCTTCGCAAAGGAGGAAGGAAGAACCATCAGATTTTGGCAATGACTTATTCATACTGGTTCACGGCGCTCCCGTCGCCACAACTTTATAACGAGTTGGGAAAAACTGTCTACAGCGGCGGAGCGAAGCCATCGGATCACGCAGCTCGCAATTGGGGCGCTCGTGAGCACTTGGGTTTGCTTGGCCAGCTACGCGGGCCACTTGCGAAGTATTCGCCCACAACCTAAAAATAAGCGTTAGCCGAAACGCGGCAAATCATGTGGCTCGCTATCGCGCTCGCCGTATTTGGGGAAGTATCTTCGTTGTTGGGTCATATCGTTGTTCTGTTCGCCATCGGCGCCGTCGCGGTAGTGCTCCTCCTTGGTCTCATCAATATGATGCGCGGGGGCTCGGGCAACACATCGCAGAAGCTCATGCGGCTTCGCGTGCTGCTGCAATTCATCGCCATCGTCGTTATCATGTTCACGGTCTGGATCATGGCGAAATAGCAGAGAGAGAATGCTGGCTTGGTACCGGAATCCAGCGAGATCGACCGCAGAAGTGCCAAAGCCACTAGGGATGTGCGCCGACAGAGTTATCTTACGCGGAGTGATCAAATGCTTTAGCAAGTGCGGCAGCTGCCAAAACTAGCCAGGCTAGAATCAAGATAATTCCTCCCGTCGGCGCGGCCATCGGAAAAAGTCGTTGCCCCACAAAAGCTCGCAATGCGACATCGGCTGAAAATAGGATCGTGCCCAACGCCCACGCTGCAAGAGCTATCAAGGCAAGCTGCCGAGATAGCATGCTTTGGAGCAAAAGAGCTGTGCCTCCAAGAATTGCCACCGCGTGAAACAACAGGATGTTGGCGGCGCTGTCGAGCCCAGCGCTAGGAGCCGCGTGTGCACCAGCCGCCGCGAGAGCGATACCGGCTGCGCCGAAGACGCCAGCAATTATGAGAAATAACGACAACATTTCCATCCGAATTAAATCCACCTACGCCCGAGCGAGCATCGTTGTATGCCACTTCGTGCCTCGCATTGCCATAGGAGGTCATTAATGCGGGCTGCAGCTAGCGCGCTGCGCATTTCATTCCAATATGCTGACTTCGCCTGGACGAGTCGCGAGCGCCTGCCCTTGGTGTCCCGCAGCCGTAATGCATTACGCTTTTATCCGACGCGCAAGCTTCTCAGTGACTGCGCCCACATATGCGGCGGATCGGTCAGTCGCTCATCGCTCGTGACAGCGGCTATGCGACCGTCCTGCGGGCGCGTCAATGCCGGCGAGGCCCCGATCGATCTCTCCACCGAAGGCGGGTTACTCGAATCTGGCACGATTTTTGGTCGTCACTTTTGATCGCTGTCGCGGCGCGGCAGATAGCCAAAAAGGGGCAGGATGCTCCGGACCGTGACAGGCCGCAGCTAAAGCAGGAGATTCACTCGGCCGCGAGCGCGCGCTGCTTGAACGGTAGTCCCAACCGCTGCCAGACGTCGACCAAGGCTTCGGCCAGCGTGTCGATCAAGCCGTCGTCGTGATAGGGGCTCGGCGTGATGCGCAGCCGTTCTTTGCCCTTCGGCACCGTCGGATAGTTGATCGGCTGGATCTAGATGCCGTGCTCGCCAAGCAGAAGATCGCTGGCCTGCTTGCAGCGCTCGGGATCGCCGACGAAGACCGGTACGATATGCGTCGGGCTCGTCATCACCGGCAACGCGGCGGCGGTCAGCACCGCCTTGGTGCGTGCCGCACGCTCCTGATGGCGTTCGCGCTCCCAATTCGAAGCTTTCAGGTGCCGGATCGCCGCAGTCGCCGCGGCGCAGACCGACGGCGGCAGCGCGGTCGTAAAAATAAATCCCGGCGCATAGGAGCGCACCGCGTCGACCAGTGCGCTTGAGCCGGCAATATAGCCGCCGATACAGCCAAACGCCTTGGCGAGAGTGCCTTCGACCACGTCGATTCGGTCCATGACGCCGTCGCGCTCGGCAATGCCGGCGCCGCGCGCACCGTACACGCCGACCGCGTGCACCTCATCAACATAGGTCATCGCGCCATAGCGCGCGGCGAGATCGCAAATCTGCGCCAGCGGCGCCACGTCGCCGTCCATGGAATAGAGACTTTCGAAGACGATGAGTTTGGGGCGGAGCGGATCGGCAACGGCCAACGCTGCTCCAGATGCGCCATGTCGTTGTGGCGGAAGATTTGCTTCTCGCAATGCGCCTGGCGGACCCCTTCAATCATCGAATTGTGATTGAGCGCGTCGGAGAGGATCAGGCAGTTCGGCATCAAGCGCGCCAGCGTCGATATGCCGGTTTCATTTGAAATATAGCCCGAGGTGAAGACCAGCGCGGCGTCCTTGCGGTGCAGGTCGGCGAGCTCGCTCTCGAGCTCCACCAGCGGATGGTTGTTGCCGGCGATATTGCGCGTGCCGCCGGCGCCGGTGCCCATTCTGGTCGCGGTCTCGACCATGGCGCCGACGACTTTCGGATGCTGGCCGATGCCGAGATAGTCGTTGGAGCACCAGATGACGACGGTTTTCGGTCCCTGCGGCGAATGCCACACTGCATGCGGAAAGCGCCCGGCGATGCGCTCCAGATCAGCGAATACCCGGTAGCGCCGTTCGGCATGGAGCCGCGTCAGCGCTCCGGTGAATAGCCGTGGTAATCAATGTCCGGGCGATTATCGGGGTAGGGCATTGGCAATCGTGTCCGGCTGTCGGCCGGCCTGAATATTGGAGCTATCTTGGAAAGAGTTCTAGAAGCGTTCCAGGGTGTTTGTCGAGGCCAATATCGGCGCACTTGGCGGCTTGCGCTCCATAAGAATCCCCAATTCGATCGGGGTGGAACATGCTCAAGAAACGCAGAAGTAGAAGCAGCTGCCTAAGGAGAGAACCCATGCGATACCGTACAAACAATGGGTTGCTGATCGAGGCCGAAACATCGCTCGATGTAGTCCGCCGCCTGCGTGATGCGAGTTGGGGTGAACAAAACCTCAGCGATCAGGCATTCATGGAGGCGGTTGCGGATCGCATGTACCAGCAAGGCATTCACGTTTCAACGATGAGCCCCGACATTTTCGTTGCTGGGCTGTTGATCGCCGGGCTACTCACGCGCGAAATTGAAGGCGCGCGGTCGAATGAGACCGGTGAGGGGATCGATAACTGAGGAAACTGCAATGGGCAGGCTGTACTTAGCTAGCTAGCGGACGCGGCGCGCGTGCCGGTGGAAATTTGGAACGCAACACCGGCTTCATCACCGCCTCCGCCCTGGCCGCTGCCGAGATAAAGCACGCGGTCGAGCACGCCGATCGACGATTAAACTCGTGGGTCGTCGGAGGGTCGTGAGAAGACTATAAGCAAAAGCCCGACCACGGCCATCCCGGCACCGTAATACACCATCATGAAGTGGTCGCCGGGATAGGCGAGAAGACGGAAGCCGTTTCCCATAAAGCCCAGTCCCGCGATCAAAGCGAGAACTCCGATGGCTCTCAGTAGCGCGTGCATTCTAAGGCAATGAGATTTTGTTGATTAGGCGAAGCAGGCATTGCCGTGGAACATATTATGTGGCATCGGCGTTCGCTTCAACTTCATTTGCCACGAGATGTTGGTGGCGTGAGCGACGAGCCCGCTCGCGCACTGTGCAGACTTCCGCGACCTGCTCTGACCGATGGCCACCTCGGTCGTAGTACCGCTCAATCCGGCTTCTTAACGGCCGACTACGCAGCAGCCTTGACCTCGATCTTCTTCTCCGGCTTCTGTGCCGCGGGCTTCTTCGGCAGCGTCACCGCGAGCACGTCCTTCTTGAAGCTTGCCTCGATCCTTTCGGCATCGGCACCC
>JBEVFG010000106.1:0-10839 GCA_040512415.1 Pseudolabrys sp.
GCGTGCCGATGATCGGCCGCTTGGAAAACAGACTTTTGAGGGATTTGGAGTCGGCCGACGATACGCCGGCCACCCAGTTGGATACGCGTAACTTCGCGACGCCGGGGTCGCTCAACCGCGGGGCGGTTTTAATCAGGTCGGCAAGCGCAGCGCCTTTAGCGGCGACATTATCGGATTTGCGGGCTTCCTTCTTAGGGGGAGCCTTGCGTCTTGCGGGGCGCCTCATCCGGAAATCTGTACCGGCCCTCGCCGCGGCAGGGCAATGATGCTTTTCAGGCCGGGTTTATTGTCGGCCAATACGAGCTCTCCGCCATGCAAGCGAGCGACAGCTGCTGCGAGACTCAAGCCGAGTCCGGAACCCGGCTGCGAGCGACTTTGCTCAAGCCGCACAAAGCGTTCAACCACACGGTCCCGGTCGCGTTCCGGAATACCGGGTCCGCAGTCGGTCACTGTCAATAGAATTCGATCGTTTTCGGTGAGTGCGCGAACGACAACCTCGCCCGCCACACCGTTCACCGTTCCGTCCGTCGCGCCGGCATATTTGATCGAGTTGTCGACCAGGTTGGCGAGTGCCTGACTAATGAGCTCGCGATTGCCGATCACGGGCGCCGGCGTATCGGCTTCTACCGTTAATACGAGACCTTTCTCGTCCGCGAGCGGTTCGTACAGCTCTCCGACGTCGCGGGCAATTTCCGCGGCATCGAACTCGCTCATATCGTCGCGCGCCTGACCGGATTCCGCGCGTGCAATCATCAACAGAGCATTAAAAGTTCGAATAAGGCCTTCGGACTCCTCGATCGTGCTTTCCAGTGCGGCCCGGTATTCGGACTCATTTTTCGCAACGCGTAACGCTTGTTCGTTGCGATTCCTGAGGCGGGTCAAAGGCGTCTTGAGATCGTGCGCGATGTTGTCTGTAACTTCCTTCAAACCACGCATCAAGGCTTCAATGCGTTCAAGCATCACATTCAGGTTTTCGGCTAAGCGGTCCAGTTCATCGCCCGTGCCCGCGACCGGCAACCGTCCGCCCAGATCGCCACGCATGATCGTGCGTGTTGTTTCCGTCATCGCATCCACACGTCGCAGGACGCGGCGGGTGACGAAGAGTCCCCCCGCGAGACCAAGAACGATTACGATCGCAATCGACCAGCGCCCCGCCGCAAGCACGATATTATAGAGACGCTCGCGCTCGTCGAGATCGCGCCCGACCAACAGGCGGAAACCGCCCGGCAACTGGAAGACGCGCACAAGCGCGTGATGTTCCGGATGATCGGCGGCGTCGGCTTCGTCTAGACGTTTATAAACGGTCTCCGTCCAGCCCGGATTGTCGAGCGTGCCGGGCGGCAAAGCCGTGACATTGCCGGCGAGGGCCTCTCCTGCAAATGTCGTGACGAGATAAAGGCTGGAGCCGGGACGCCGCGCGCGGGCATCGACGACAATCACGAGCCGTCTAATGCCCCCCTGTCGATACTGTTCGGAGAGTCCGGTGATCTCGGCATTGACTGTATCGGTGATCTGCTCGGTGATCAGCCTGCGCGTGTTGAGTGCGAAATAGCCGAGCAGAAATGCCGCGAATAGCCCGAAAACGGTCAAATAGACCAGCGTGAGCTTGAACGTGGTGGTGCGAAATAACTTACCGAGCGCCGTCACGTATCATGTATCCCGCGCCGCGGATTGTGTGCAAAAGCGGCTGGGAGAAACCTTTATCGATTTTCGAGCGCAAGCGCGAGATGTGCACGTCAATGACGTTGGTTTGGGGGTCAAAATGGTAGTCCCACACGTTTTCCAGCAGCATTGTGCGGGTAACCACCTGTCCGGCATGCTGCATCAGGTATTCGAGCAGTCGAAATTCGCGCGGCTGCAGTGAAATTTCCTCGTCGCCCCGGCGCACCTGGTGGGACAGGCGGTCGAGTTCGAGATCGCCGACCCGAAGCACCGTTTCCTCGCTGCGGCCGACGCGGCGGCGCGCGAGCACTTCTACCCGCGCGAGCAACTCAGAAAATGAGTAAGGTTTGGGCAGATAGTCGTCGCCGCCGGCCCGTAAACCTTTGACCCGGTCGTCGACCTGACCTAGCGCCGACAGGATCAGGGCCGGAGTCTCAATTCCCTTTCCCCGCAGCGCGCCGATCAGCGAAAGACCGTCCCGTTTCGGGAGCATTCGGTCCACGATCAGGACGTCGTATTGACCGTCAGCCGCCATGGTGAGGCCGTCGTCGCCATCCATAGCCGAATCGGCGACGTGCCCGACCTCGCGGAACGCCTTTACCAAGTAGTCCGCGGCGTCGCGGTCGTCCTCAATGACCAGTAGGCGCATGGTGACCCGGTCCGGTTGCGCTTCAGCAGCCCGGCTGAAGGGGCGCTGCCCGTTAATATCCGCAAAGGTGGGCATCGGTCACACTAATTCCAGTCATTTCGGTGGCGGGGTCAACTACCTCCAGCCATGGGGCCCCATCCGTACGCGAGGGGGTGGCGGAAACCGCCACCCCCTCTACGACTCCACCCCAGCGGGGGCGACGGATGCCAGGGTTGGAGCTCCGTTCGAAAGTGGCCCAAGCGAGAACCACTCCCGCAATTTTGCCGGGACGGGCGCGCTGCCCGCCCCGTTGAGGTCGGACCACCGGCGGGGGCGACGGATGCCGGCGGGACGTCCCCAATCTCGTGTCTCAGCCGCGGCCCAGCGGCAGCGCGACGAAGCGCGTGTTGTCACCCTTCTTCACGCGGACCAGGACTGTCCGTTTGCCTTGCGTCCGCGCAGTCGTGATGACCTCGCGCACGTCTGTCGGCGTTGAAACAGATTTTCCGGCAACCTCGAGAATGACATCGCCGGTCGAGAAGCCGTGATCTGCCGCGACGCCACTCGAATCAACCCCGGTGATAACCACACCCTCGGCGCCCGCGCCCGCAACCCGGGCGGCCGGCGCAAGAGTGAGACCGAGCTTGCCGAGATCGGCGTCACTGTCCCCTTCTTCCGCCGACGCACGAGCTTCTTTGGTGT
This sequence comes from Pseudolabrys sp., assembly GCA_040512415.1. Lineage (GTDB taxonomy): Bacteria > Pseudomonadota > Alphaproteobacteria > Rhizobiales > Xanthobacteraceae > Pseudolabrys. The sequence goes on from JBEVFG010000106.1 coordinate 2,993, forward strand.
TCGGCATTTCGCCGAGTGTCAGAGTCAGAACCTTTTCAGATCCGTTGTGGAGGACCGTGAGCTTTACCGACGCCCTCGGCGCCAACGCTCCGATTTTCTTGGCGAGATCGCGCGCGTCCTTGACCGGGTTACCATCAACGGAAGTAATGACGTCTCCCGCGGCAATTCCAGACTTGGCGGCCGGACTGTTGGGTTGCGGCTCCGCGACAAGTGCGCCTTCGGCTTTCTTGAGCCCAAGGCTGTCGGCGATGTCCTGGGTGACCGGCTGAATCTGAACTCCGATCCAGCCGCGAGTGACCGAGCCGTGGTCCTTCAGTTGAGCAATTACGCCACTTACCGTATCGGAGGGGATCGCGAAGGCGATACCAACCGAGCCGCCGGACGGTGAAAAGATCGCCGTATTCACGCCGATGACATTGCCCTCGGTGTCGAACGTTGGACCACCTGAGTTGCCCTTATTCACAGGCGCATCGATCTGAATGAAATCGTCGTAGGCGCTCGCTCCGATATCGCGTCCACGCGCCGAAACAATGCCGGCCGTAACGGTGCCGCCGAGACCGAAAGGATTGCCGACGGCAAGAACCCAATCACCGATACGCGGCGTTTTTTCCGACAGTTTCACGTAAGGGAATGGTCCGTCCTCCACTTTGATTAGTGCGAGGTCGGTGCGCGGATCATTACCGATAACTTTGGCTTTATGGGTTTTGCCGTCGTCGGTCGTGATCTGAACGCTCTCCGCCTTTTCAACCACGTGATTGTTGGTCACCGCATAGCCGTCAGCCGAGATGAAAAATCCCGAGCCCTGGCCGGTGATCGTGTTGTGACGGCCGCGCGGCATACCCTCGGGGGTATCCGGCATCCCAAAGCGGCGGAAAAACTCGCGCAGGCCGGGAGGAACATCATTGCTTCCGAGACCATTGGTCTGCGAACCGCCATCAACCTTCACGCGTACCGAGATAACCGCCGGTTTCACCTTCTCCACGATGTCGGCAAATCCGACCGGCGCCTGAAGCTTGTGGGCCTGCTCGGAGAGGTTCTGGGCAAGAGCCGTCGGATAGCCGGCTCGAAGGTCGAAACCGGGGCCGACCACGAAGGCGCCAATGCCGAGCCCCGCGATCGTTGTCGCCAGCAGCACCGCACGGCGAATCGAAAGCGCCCGCGGCTTCTTTCGATTTTCTGGAGCGGGATTGACGCTCGAGTTCATCTAAAAATCTCCATCGGGATTCGTGTGGCGCGTGTTGCGCTGTTTCGAACCTGAAGATGGAGAGATGACCCTTACAGCGTCCTGTCGGCAGGATTAAACTTTGGTAAGGTGGGGATTATCGAGACGTTCGAATTTCGTGCGGATAATCAACGCTCAGTACGGCCTTCATCGACCAAAGTCGAAAGCCTGCGCCGCTCCTCAGTACTAAGTGCCGCAGGTTCCAGTTGACCTGTTCGGCGCCGACGCACTGCGAAAAACAACCCGATCGCACCGGCGAGCAACGCCACCGGCGGCAGTGCCCACAGTATGATCGTTCTGCCCTCGAGTGGCGGCTTAAGCAGAACAAATTCGCCGTAGCGGGCTACCAGAAAATCGAGGACTTGCGGATCGGTGTCACCTTTGGTGAGCCGCTCGCGGACGAGCAGACGCAGATCGCGCGCAAGCGGCGCTTCGGATTCGTCGATCGATTGATTTTGGCAAACCATGCAGCGCAACTCGCGCGACAGTTCGCGGGCTCGCGCCTCCAGCTTCGGATCTTTCAACATTTCTTCGGGCTGCACCGCCAATGCACTACCTGATGCGACGGCGGCACACACCAGAGCGGTCATTGCGAAGCCACGCATGTTCTACTCCGCCGGTTGTACGGCTGGTTTCGCTGCGGGCTTCGGAGCACCGACCCGCAGCCTTCGATCTGACAGGGAAAGCGCACCGCCGAGCATCATGACGATCGAGCCGATCCAGATGAGAAGAACCATCGGCTTGTAGTAAAGCCTGACGGCCACCGAGCCGTCGCTGTTAACGTCGCCCAGCGACAGATAGAGTTGGCTGAAGCCCCGCGTCATCAACGCTGCCTCGGTGGTGGTGGTCTCCCGTGACGCGAAGCTGCGCTTCGTCGGCTCCAGCGACCCGATCGCTTCCCCGCCCTGCCGCACCGTGAATTTACCCACGACCTCGCGGTAATTAGCGCCAGAACGCTGAACAAGACCGTCAAAAGTGAGCTCAAAACCGGAAAGTGAAATGGATTGCCCCACCTTGACTGCGACAATTCGCTCGGTCGCCCAGGTGCTCACGCTGACAATGCCCAGCAATGTCACCGCTATTCCGAAATGCGCGAAAGCAGTGCCCCAAACCGACCGGGGAAGACCTGCCGCGCGCTGGCGTACGACGGAGAGCGGAGCGCGAAGCAGCCCGATGCGCTCGACGATGTCGGTCACCGCCCCGGTCATAACAAAGAGCGCCAGCCCGATCCCGAACGGGGCCAGGATAGAAACCTCGCTCTCCGCCGCGGCGACGATTGCGATTGTCACCAGACCGGCGGCGAAGGCGCCCATCAACCGCTGCGCAACCCCGAGGATATCACCGCGCTTCCACGCCAGGAGCGGCCCGAATGGCATGGCAAACAGCAGCGGCACAAAAAGCGGCCCGAACGTAAGGTTAAAGAACGGCGCACCAACGGAAATTTTCGTACCCGTTATCGCTTCGAGTGCCAGCGGATAGAGCGTACCGACAAAGACCGTCAGGCAGGCTGTCGTAAGGAACAGATTGTTCATGACCAGCGCGCCTTCGCGCGAAATCGGTGCAAACAAACCGCCCTGCTTGAGGAGCGGGGCTCGCCAGGCAAACAGCGACAGCGCTCCACCGATAAAAAAAACCAAAATTGCGAGGATGAAGACGCCGCGCGCGGGATCACTGGCGAAAGTGTGGACCGAGGTAAGTACGCCTGAGCGTACGAGAAAGGTGCCTATCAAAGAAAGTGAAAAAGCAACAATCGCCAGCAACAGCGTCCAGATTTTCAATGCATTCCGTTTTTCCATCACGACGGCCGAATGCAGCAGCGCCGTGCCGGCCAGCCACGGCATCAGGGACGCATTTTCAACCGGATCCCAGAACCAGAAGCCGCCCCAGCCGAGTTCGTAATAAGCCCAATACGAGCCCATCGCGATGCCAACGGTGAGAAACATCCAGGCCGCCAGTGTCCATGGCCGCACCCAGCGCGCCCACGCGGCATCGATGCGGCCCTCAAGCAACGCGGCAACGGCAAAGGAAAACGCAATCGATAACCCTACATAGCCGAGATAAAGAAGAGGCGGATGGATGGCGAGGCCGATGTCCTGCAGGATCGGGTTGAGATCGCGCCCCTCGAATGGCGCAGGCGCAAGCCGTGCAAATGGATTCGAGGTGAGCAAAATGAACAGATAGAAAGCGCAGGCAATCCATGACTGCACCGCAAGCACATGTGATTTCAGTGTTGCCGGAAGGTTATTGCCAAACAGCGCAACCAACGCGCCAAACAGCGCGAGAATCAAAACCCACAAGAGCATTGAGCCCTCGTGATTTCCCCAGACGCTGGTGAACTTGTACACCAGCGGCATCATTGAATGTGAGTTCTCGTAGACCGTCGCGACGGAAAAGTCCGACATGACGTAACAGACCGTGAGCGCAAAGAACGATAAAGCGACAAAAACGAATTGCGCGAGTGCGGTCGAACTGGCGAGGCGCATGAGCGAATCGTCACGCCTGTACACGCCCATGACCGGAACGATCGACTGGATCAGACCAAGACCCAGCGCCAATACCAATGCAAAGTGACCTAGCTCCGGAGTCATTTTGCAGAACTCCCCGAACCTTTTTGCTCGCCTTCCTGCCAGTGCCCGGATTTTTTCAGCGCATCAACGACCTCGCGCGGCATATAGCGCTCATCATGTTTGGCGAGGACAGTATCGGCTGCGAATACCCCGCCGGTATCGAGCTTGCCTTCGGCAATGACCCCCTGCCCTTCTCGGAACAGGTCGGGGACAATGCCTTGATACCGCACCGCGATGTCGGTTTTTCCGTCGGTCACAGCAAAACGCACGAGCAAGTTGTCACCGCGCTCTATGCTGCCGGATTTAACGAGGCCGCCAATACGCATGCGGGTACCCGGCACAGGGTGTTTTTCGGCGACATCAGTCGGTGAATTGAAAAAAACGATCGAATCCCGCAAGGCGCTCAGCACGAGGGTCGCGGCAACCGCCAATACGGCCAGGCTTGTGCCAATCAAAGCCAGACGTCGCTGCTTGCGTGTCATTCCGTCTTAGCCTTCGAGTCCAAGGCTCTTGATCGTATCCTCGATACGATGGAGTTTGTCGGCATCGTTGGCAAGCGCCCGTTTTGCAGCATCGGCAGCGGAGATCGCCTTCTCTCTTTCGCCAAGAACCAAATAGGCACGCAAGAGCCGTTGCCATCCTTCGACGTCACTTCCATTTTCTTTCAGCCGGTCGGCAAGGCGAGCGACCATATTGCGGATCATATCGCCACGGTCTTTCTCGCTCATAGCGCCGGCGGCCGCAATATCGTCGGCGGTCGGACCTGGCGCGGTACTGCTTGGAGATTGTGCATCCACGCGCGCCAGCGCTTCCCGCACCATCGGAATCCATGGTGCATCGGCCGGCGCATTCTTCGTCATGGCGCGCCATATCTCGGCTGCTTTTGCCCGGTCGCCATCCTGCTCGGCCGTGAGACCGATATAGAATCTGGCTTTGAGTTCTCCCGGATCGAGTCCCATTGCGCGCTCGAACGCGAATTTGGCCTCGGCAGTAACGACGCCATTCGCCGCCGCAACGAGCGCCTCACCAAGATCCGACTGCCGTTCGGCGCTCTCGCCTCCGAGCGTCAGCAGCTTGCGCCGCGCGCTCACCGCGTCGGCGAAGCGGCCCATACGCAGGTAGACGGGAGCCAATACTTCGTAACCGCGGATATCGTCGGGGTTGCGTTCAAGATGCGCTTCCGCCTCCGAGACAAGGCTTGCAATTGAACGCCCTTGGTGTGCTTCACGGACTCGCTCGGCCAGCGGTTGGCCGGGCAACTGCGGGGATCCAAGTGCAAGATAAAACGCGGCGGCGATGCTCGGCAACAAAACCACCGCGCCAACCGTCAGCGCACGGCGACGCCATAGCGGCGATCCGATTGGCAAGGCGTGGGTGAATTCCGCTGCATCGGCTGCCGCAATAAGACGGCGGGAAACCTCTACCCGTGCCGCATCTGCTTCCGCCGCTCCGATCAGCCCCGCGGCGCGGTCGCGCTCGATTTCATCCAGCTGGTCACGATAGACAGCAAGATCGCTGCCGGCCTGCGCATTCGCCGCCTGGCCAAGCGGCCACAGGACGGCGAAAATCGCCGCAGCTGTCATCAGCGCGAAAACGAACCAAAGGGTCATGGAGCCTTAATTCCGCGTCGGGCCTCCACCGGAGGGCAGCACCGCAGGGAATACATTACGTTTGATCGTGACAGCAATGTGCTTTATCGCACAAGCGCAGCAAAAACGGCCTTTACGCGCGGGCCGCCTTGCTGTCGCCGGTGACCGCAACTTCCGCGGCCTTTCCCAGCAGCGCCGCATATTCCCGCCCGAACACCTTGGCGCAGAACCGCACGACTGCATCGACCTGAGATTGCCGGAAACTGCGATCGGCATCGCCGGCATGGCGCAGTCCTTCGAGCAATGCCCGGGTGCCATTGTCCAGGTAATGGCGCAATTCGCTTAGGGCGCGCTGTGTCATCTCGTTAATCGCGAGTTCGCCGGCAAAGTACCGGCAGATACCGACAAATTCGACCAGGGCTCGACCTCGGCGACTTCGTTGGGGTCGAGCACGGAATATGGGCGAATTTCTTTTGCCTGGCGCGGTCGCAACAAATGCCGGACGCGGCTCGGCATCGATTCAATTTCGACGCGCAGGATATCGGAAATATGTGTGCGTTGAGCCGCCAGCGCGCGTCCCCAGGTGCTGTCGACCGGAAGCGAAAGCTCGGCGCGCAGGCCTCGCGCCGAATCGTGAATCGTCTTGAGAAGCGCGCCGACCGCAACGCCTTGCCCGTTTCGAAGATCTTCGCGCAATTCCGCGACCATGCGTTCGAGCTCTGCCATGACGATATTGACGGCTACGCCATAATGCGTGTCTGCAACACGCGCTGCCGTATCGCTTCCAGCCGCTTTTTCACTCCAAGTCGGATCAGCTGCCACGGTGCGGTCATTCGGTTCATGACCGTCAGCAAGGCATAAAGGAACAGCTCGCCGTCACGCGCGGCCGCGCTTTCAATAAGATTCCTGCATTCGTCAAGCTGAGCGTTGGCGAGGTTCCCGATCTGGAGAGGCAACCTCGCGGACAGCGATGCCAATATATCGCGCCCTTTGAGGGCGGCCTTGAGCGCGGCGAGCTCATCACCAGCGCGAGGCGTGCCTATCTGTTGCAGTATCCGGCGCCGGATCTTTCCGTCCTGGTCGTCGGCATTGATATTGGAGTCGATCGCGGCGGCGACCCTGTCTTGAAACATGCGCGCCAGCCGCTCGGTCTTTGCCTGATCATGGCTTCACTCACCACGCCGGCCAGCGCGGCTGCGTCATGAGGCAAAAGATCCCGCTGATCCAGTTCCATAAGGCGTCCAATGACGAGCGTGCGATACGGCCCGGGTGTTTATGGTCGCCGCGATCATCGACAATGAAAGGCTCAAGCGGCTTGAACAGCAACCGCGCGGAATCTTCTACGCGGGGAGCTACGTCGCGCTGCTCGCGAACAATGCGGCGGAGTTCCTGGAGAACGAGATCCGCGCCGACGACGTCTTCGCCGCGCAGCACGCTGCGCTCGAGTTCGCCGATCAGCAGCGAACGCGCCCCAGGCGAGAGCTCGCGCAGAAAATGCCGCAGCCGTTCGACGGTCGTCTCGGCGCCCGCCATCCTCGGTCGATCTGAATTCAAGCCTCTAGGCTTGATACGGCGGCGGGCGTTAAGAAGTTATTAACTACGAAAACGCCACAAGCTATTAATCCGAATAGCGTTTCTGCCATGCGCGAATCTACGAGCTAGGCGCGGGCTAACTCTTTTTCCGGCCAGTTTGGCCGTTCCAGATGTCCCCAGGTTCTTGGGAGGCCTGTCCCTGACCGATAGGCTCGCCTAGCCTCCTTGGCCATGACCCCGCTCGGCCTCACCGATCAACAGCTGAAGACGGTCCCCGATGTCGCCGGCTTCGTGCCGCGAAGGCTCCGGAGGAAATTTCTCAAGGACATCGCGGCGCAGCTTCCCGTCGTGCCTGGGACAAAAAAATACCTAAGCACTGTCAGGGACAGTGACGTGGAGCGAGCCATCGGCGACGTGCTCGTGAACCTCGACGCGACCGAGAAATCGAAAAAGGAATTTTAATTTCAATTCCGACTATCGGAGCGACGCTCGTCAACGCGGGCGCGCGGCGATACGCTTGAGATTGAATCAAATTGAATCAGTCAACGTTAAGCCCAGGTGCCAGCGAGCTACCGCAGCCAGTGCTGCATCGTGATGTACGTTCCCCGACGGTGGGAGACCGAAGGAGGGCGTCATGCCGAAGTTTTATTTTCACTTGTCAAACTGCGACGAGTGTTTCCCAGATTCCATCGAGTAGATCACAACTGGCTTCTGCCGTCGTCAGCCGAAAAGCACGTTTGACAGTAAGGGCCAGGTTGTTGGTGTTCGGCCGTTCGCCGTCGCGCGGACTTGCCACCGAATAGAGCCTCATGCGGTGCGGCCGCCCTCGCTCATCTGCGCCTGGCACGATGATGCCAACACTTTGACCTTCTAGGACGGGAAACGAAGTGACTGCCGTTATAGACCTGCACGTTGGGATACATGCTTGGCTGTCGA
>JBEVFG010000107.1:0-3866 GCA_040512415.1 Pseudolabrys sp.
GTCCAGCCGAGGGCTTCGAGCTCGGCGATGATTCGCCGGTCGTAGGCGTAGCCGCCGGTCGGCGTGGAAAGATCACCGGGCACTGCAAAGGCAAGCCGCTTTACCACAAGTTCGCCTCGTAAGACGCCCACGCGACGTGAGATTCGCCGAGCCTGACGCGGATCGCTTTCAGTTCGCGGCCGGGGCGGCCGAGCTTGTCTGCGCGCGCGGCCTTCGCAAGCTGATCGTAGATGTGTTTGGTCAGAAATTCGGTCGTCGTGTTGACGCCTTTGAACTCGCTCAGATCATCGAGATTGCGATAGTTCAGCGGGGCGAGGACGGCCTTCAGCGCTTCGTGCGCGCGGCCGATATCGATGACGACTCCGTTCGAATCGAGACTCTCGGAAAAGAAGGCTGCGTCGACAACGAAAGTTGCCCCGTGCAAGGCCTGCGCCGGCCCGAACATGGTCCCGCGGAACGAGTGAGCAATCATGATGTGGTCGCGGACTTCGACGGAAAACAAAGGAACCCCCCTAGTCGTAGGAAATGAGTTGAGCGACGACGTTGCTCTTTGGATCAAGCAGTGCAGGCAGACGCGACGGCAAATCGCGAAACCGCACCGCCGGGGCGAGAAGCGCGTCGAGGCGCGCATCGGCAAGCAGATTGAGCGCGGCACGGAGCCGCTGGCCATGCGTCCAGCGGGGCCGATGTGACGTCGCGATTTTGCCGACCTGACTTGATATCAGGCGCAGCCGGCGGCTGTGGAAGCTGCCGCCCAGAGATGCAGCGACCGGCTGCTCGCCGTACCAGCTCAATTCAAGCACCGTGGCTTCCTCGCCTGCGTGCGCGATGGCCACATCGAGACCGGCGGCGGTGCCGCTTGCGTGAAAGACGATGTCGCAATCACCCTTTGCGGAGTCAGGCGTGGCGAAGCCGACTCCGAGCTGCTGCGCCAGTTGCGCGCGCGCGCTGTTGGTGTCGACGACGGTCACGTCCGCGCCCGGAAAGTGTCCGCAAAGGAACGCGACCATCGCACCGACCGCGCCAGCCCCTACAACTGCGATCCGGTCCGCCGGTCCGGGCGCCGCATCCCATACGGCGTTGAGCGCCGTTTCCATGTTCGCCGCCAGAACAGCACGCTGCGGTGCGACCGACTCGGGCAAAGGGAAGACAGCGTCCTGCGGAATATTGAAACAGGTTTGATGGGGATGCAGGGCGAAGACTTTGCGCCCGACCAATTCGGCGGGGCCGCCGTCGATTTCGCCAACCGTGGCGTAACCGTATTTCACCGGGAATGGAAATTCACCCGCCATGAATGGCGCGCGCATGCGTTCGAACTCGCTGCGCGGGACCCGTCCGCCTAGCACGAGAGCCTCGGTGCCTCTGCTGAGCGCGCCGAACAGCGCGCGGACCCGCACCTCATGCGGCCGCGGCGGCTGCAGTGTTTCCTGCCGGATCTCCGCTTTCCCACGGGCCGTGTACCAGAGCGCCTGGGCAGCCTTAGTAGCGCCGTCCTTCGTCACTATCGCTGAGTCCTCGGATTGGACTATTGAGAACGTTCTCGTGTTATATCATCAAGTTCGCACGGCCCGTCGGGGAATAGAAGTCGTTAACCGCGTGTTAGAACGCTCGCTTCCGCAATCGACGAAAATTTATGCCACCGGGCGTGAAATGACCCGGCGCCGCGCGCTGTTCGCCCTGCTTTTCGCCGCTACCATGGTTGGATCGCTGGCACTTGCGGCCTTCGCGCTCTCGCCCGGCGGATTGGACGCGGTCGACATCGTTCTGCTCGTGCTGTTCGCGATCACGCTGCCGTGGATGATAGCGGGCCTGTGGAATGCTGTGATCGGATTCCTGATTATGCGCTTCTCGCGCGATCCGATTGCAGCAGTCGTGCCGGAGGCTGCGTTAATTCGCGGCGATGAGCCGATCATCGCTTCGACCGCCATCGTCTTGTGCATCCGAAATGAGGCGCCGGAACGCATCGTCCGCAATCTGGAGCCGATGTTGGCTGGGCTCGAGTCTTCCGGGTTCGCTCATCGCTTCCATCTGTATGTGCTGAGCGACACCAATGATCCGTCGACGGCGACGGTGGAAGAAGGTCGGATCGGCGAACTCGCCGCGCGATGGAAAGATCGCGTTGGGACGACCTACCGGCGGCGTACCGTCAATACCGGGTACAAGGCCGGCAACATTCGCGATTTCTGCGACCGGTGGGGCGGCGATCACGAACTCGCCGTAACACTGGACGCCGACAGCTTCATGACTGCGGACGCGATCCTCCGCCTGGTTCGCCTGATGCAGGCCAATCCGCGCCTCGGAATTCTGCAGGGACTTGTCGTCGGCTTGCCGTCGACAAGCGCCTTCGCCCGTATCTTCCAGTTCGGGATGCGGCTCGGCATGCGCTCCTATACGCTCGGAAGCGCATGGTGGCAGGGAGATTGCGGTCCTTACTGGGGTCACAACGCAGCGCTGCGGTTGAAGCCATTCATAGAGCACTGCGCCTTGCCAATTCTGTCGACGGACGGAACGCAGGATCGTCACATCCTCAGTCACGACCAGATCGAAGCGGCTCTTATGCGCGCCGCCGGATATGAAGTTCGCGTCTTGCCCGAAGAGAATCTCGGATGGGAGGAGAACCCGCCGACCCTGATTCAGTTCATCCGCCGCGATCTGCGTTGGTGCCAGGGCAATATGCAGTACTGGCGCTTCCTGGTTCATCCCGGCCTCGCACCGGTCAGCCGCTATCAATTGGGTCTCGCGATTCTGATGTTCATCGGATCGCCGGCGTGGATGGGAATACTAGCGTCGACGGTCTTGCTGTTCGTTTTCTCCGATCCATCCGTCCGCTTCATGCGTGCCGATGCGGGTATTGCATTGTTTATTTGGACACTGCTGATGTGGTTCGCGCCCAAGATCGCCACTGTCACCGATATTCTTTTGCGGCCCGATCTTCGCCGTGAATTCGGAGGGACCGCGCGGTTTGTGGCAAACTACTGGATCGAACTGGTCTATTCGCTCTTGCTGGTGCCGGTCCTCTGGTTCGGCCACACGACCTTTCTGATCGGCTTGCTGTTCGGACGTGAAATCGGGTGGATCGGGCAAACGCGCGACGACCACACAGTGCCATTGTCTTTGGCCTTCCGTACGCTGTGGCCGCACACGCTGCTTGGGGTCGCAGCACTGGCTGCGCTGGCCGCGACCCGGCCTGCTGCGATTCCCTACGAGGCCTTTCTCGCGGCCGGCCTGGCATTTTCCATTCCGTTCGCGATGATGACTGCCTGGCTGCGTGTTGGAGTTTTTTGCGTCCGCGTCGGCATTGGCCGTCTGCCCGAGGAAACCGCGCCGCCCGCCGCGCTGCGCGCCTTGGCATTGCCCGCGGTCGAGACCGCGGCACCGATGCCATCCCTCAGCCCGGTCTGACACGTGCTCGGATTGCTGAAGACCACGGGTGGCATTCTTCGGTCGCTGCGCATCTACTACGGCAATCGCACGCACGCCTCCGGCATGGATCGCCTGTACGCCCAATTCATCAAGGATGGCGATCTCGTTTTCGATGTGGGCTCGCATGTCGGCGATCGCGTGGCTTCCTTCAGCCGTTTGGGTGCGCGTGTCGTTGCGGTTGAACCTCAGCCTGCGATGGTCGCAGTGCTGAAATTGCTTCACGGCCGAAATTCCGCCGTTCTCATTGAGCCCGTTGCCGTCGGCCGGGAGGCCGGATCGGCAAACCTGATGATCAATCCGAGCAACCCGACGGTTTCGACCGCGTCGCGTGAATTTGTCAGCGCCGCGCATAATGCTCCGGGTTGGGAAACCCAGCGTTGGACACGGACAATTCAGGTGCCGGTGACAACGCTGGATGCTTTGATCGGAAAGCACGGCAAGCC
>JBEVFG010000108.1:0-4615 GCA_040512415.1 Pseudolabrys sp.
AGGTCGGAAGGCCAGCCCGGATCGACTTCCACGCGCGCAAGCGCCTTGGCGAACGTTTCCGGTGCCATGGTGTAGCCTTTAGATGTGTAGAACGAATAGATCGTGTCAGCGACTTTCTTGGGGTTCTGTTTAAAGTCCTTAGCAACTTCGAGCCACGCCTTGAGATAGGCGACCACGGTATCCGGACTTTTGTCGACGAATTCTGGTGTCGCAGCCATGAATACGGGCAACTTGTCGAAATCGTAGAAATCCGAGATCGAGTTGGCGAGGCCGTCAGCCTCTGCGATTGCGTTGTAGGGCTCCACATTGACCATCGCGTCAACGGTTTTGGCTGCCATCGCCGCCACCATGTCGTTCACGTTCATCCGAATTTCCTGATAGTCACCTTTCTTCAAGCCGGCCTTGGTCGCAATCTGATCGACGAAGATATTGCCGGTGGACGAGCCGGTCTGATTGGCAACCTTCAAGCCCTTCAATTGCTCGACTTTGGTAAGGTTTAGGTCCTTGCGTGCCATCACGCGCGCGGTCTTGCCGACATATTCGATCATGGCAATAGCGACGAGACCGCCTTTGTCGTGACCGATCGCGAACGAAGGTCCGGCGTAGGTCCCCATGTCGACTTGCCGCGCCACCATTTGCTGCATCGTGAGATTGCCGGACGGCACTGCGAACTCTTCGAACTTGACGCCGTGCTTTTCGAGCAGGCCGGAGCGCAGCAAATAGTAGGTGGGCATCCCCCACATATTTGTTTGATAGCCTTGGCGGACCGTCTCCAGCGCGAATGCAGGCGGTGCGCCAAATCCGGCCGCCAGCACGCCGGCGCCGGTTGCCGCCAGCACATGACGGCGGGTCAATCCTCTGTTCGCAATGGTCATTGCTTTTCCTCCCTATGATTTGGCTTTGCCATTCATGGCTTTCGGTTCACCGACGTCGTGGCCGAGATGCCGCAAAAGCTCTTTCTGGCATTTGACAAATTCCACGCTCAGCGGGTCGCGTGGACGCGGCAGGTCGATTCTGATCTCAGTTTTTACGGTGCCGGGATGGGGCGACATGACCACAACGCGGTCCGCCAGATAAACAGCCTCCGCGACATTGTGAGTCACGTATATCACCGTCTTGCGCGTTTCACGCCACACATCGGCAAGCAACCGTTGCATGTCGTCGCGGGTGAGCGCGTCCAAAGCCGCGAACGGCTCATCCATCAACAACACGGAAGGATTGTACGCCAATGCGCGGGCGATGGCGACCCGCTGTTGCATCCCGCCGGACAGATGGTGCGGATACGAGCCCGTAAACTTCTCCAATTTCACGAGGCGCAATTGCTCGCGTGCAATTTTGTCGCGCTCGTCTTTCGGGACGCCCTTCATTTCCAGCCCGAACGCGACGTTGCCGAGTGCCGTGCGCCAGGGAAATAGCTGCGCGAAGTCCTGAAATACAACGCCGCGGTCCATGCCGCTGCCGGTCACCGGTTTGCCGCCGATGCGGATCTCGCCGGCGGCAGGCGAGAGAAATCCGGCGATGATGTTGAGCAGCGTGGATTTCCCGCAACCCGATGGGCCGACGATGCAAATGAATTCCGACGCGCCGATGTTGAAGCTCACGTCCTTGACGCCAGGCACTTTGCCGCCCGGCGTGTCGTACACAAGGCTGACATCGCGAATTTCAATAGGGACCATTCTTGCTTACCGTTTCTAGCCCTTGGCCACGCGCACCATGCCCCACCGTTGCACGGTTGCCCGCTCGATCGAGCCGAAGACGAGCCGCTCGAAGGCATAGCCGATAAAGCCGATAACGAGCAGCGACGCCAGCATGATGTCGGCGTTGAGAAATTCCTTGGCGTCGAAAATGACCCAGCCCAATCCCCAATCGGAGGCTGCGATCATTTCTGCGCCGACGACCGCGATCCACGCGCGCAGAAAGGCTTGCCGCATACCGGTGATGATGAAGGGCGATGCACCAGGGATGATCACCTTCCAGAACAGGCTCTGTTCGTCCGCGCCCATGGCACCGGCCGCGCGCAGCCACAACGGATTGACCGAGCGGACGCCCGACCAGGTGTTGAACACCATCGGAAAGGTGGCGGCATAGAAGACGATCAGGATCGTCGTCAGATTGCCGATGCCGAACCACAGCATGAACAGCGGGACCAACGCGAAAGAAGGGATCGGCATGAGCGCGCTTACCAACGGCAGGAAGAAATTTTCCACACGTTGGAAGCGAGCCATCAGGATGCCAAGCGGAATTCCGATCGCGATGGCAAGGCCAAATCCGAACATAACCCGGTACATCGTGAAGGCGGCGTGCTCGATCATCGTGCCGTTGGCAAGCATAACGATCAGGGCACGAACGATGGCCGGGATCGTCGGCAGCAATGCGGGCGCGAAATAGCCACTGCGGGCCAGCAGCTCATACAGGACTGCGGCGGCTGCAAGTGTGACCACCGCACGAACGATGGATCGCATGCGCTGTCCTTGCTCGGTCATGACGTGATCATCCCCCACCGCACAACGGTGTAGTCCTCGATTTTCTGGAACACGAATTTCTCGAGTCCGAGCCCGATAAGCGCAATTACGACAATTCCGGCGAGCATCGCGTCGGTATTGAGGAATTCACGGGCACCAAAGATCAGCCATCCAAGTCCCCAGGGTACGGCAGCAAGCATCTCGACGGCGACCAGGATACGCCACGCTTGCGCAAGGCCGAGCCGCAGGCCGGTCAGTATGTAGGGCAGGGCGCCGGGAAGGATCACATGACGGAACAGCCGGCGATCATCGGCGCCCATGGATTGCGCCGAGCGCACCCAGATTTCCTTTACGGCCTTCACGCCGGTCCAGCTGTTGAACAGAATCGGAAAAGCTGAAACAAAGCCGACGAGCAGTACGGCCGAAATGTTGCCGAGACCGAACCAGAGCAGGAACAGCGGCGCATAGGCGAGGCCGGGAATGGGCGCGCAGATGCTGACCAGCGGCAGGCAGATATCCTCGGCTCGCCGCGACCGGCCCATCAGCACGCCTATGGTCACGCCGATGATCGCGGCCAGCGCAAAACCGCTCAGCAGGCGGATCACGGTATCGATGGCGTGATGCGGAAGGATGCCGGCAACCGTGAGCCGGACGAAGGTGGACGCCACTTCTTCGAGAGTGGGAAACAGCCGTCGTGGAAATACGCCGGCCCACGCCACGATTTCCCAAATCGCGCCGACGACCAGAAAGGGAAAGACGTTACGAAGGACAAGGCGCGCCCAATCGCGGGCTTGCGGTCGGTCGGGGACTTCGCCCACAGGGATTGTGGTCGTCACGGCATCCTGCATCGGGTGTCCACGTCCTCCCAAGGTCCGGACCACGAGCCCTTTTGACGAAGGCCCTTTGGCAGCCTTGTGACCTCGGCCGAAGAATAGTGCGCTTTGAATAGCCGCGACAAGCATGCGAGGCATTCCGATTGTCGGGCCTGCCGCCACTGGCGCAATGGCGGCAGAACGGCTAAAGGCCGGTCACACGTGCTTGTCCGGCGCCAAGTTCTCAACGGGAGAGTTTCGTGATGTCGAAGAATGCGCAGAAGATCGGCTGGATCGGAACCGGCCGCATGGGCCTACCCATGGCGGAACGCCTGCTCAAGGCCGGCCACGACGTCAGTATCTGGAATCGTACGCGCGCTAAGGCCGAGCCACTCGCGGCAAAGGGCGGCAAGATTGTCGACAAGCTCGCTGACCTGGCTTCCTGCGACGTTGTGTTTTCGATCGTGTCCGAAGGCAAAGACCTGGAACAGGTCTATTTCGGCAAAGACGGCGTGCTTTCCGGCGGCAAGGCACCGAAAGTCTGCGTCGACTGCTCGACCATCTCGGTTGAGGAATCCGCCAACATCCGCAAACGTCTAAAAGAAAAAGCTGCGGACTACGTGTGCGCGCCCGTATCCGGCAATGCGAAAGTCATCAAGGCTGGCCGACTGTCGTCCGTCGTCTCCGGCGATGAAGCGGCCTGCAAGTCAATCATTCCTTTGATGGAAGTCGTTGCGCCACAGGGCGTGTCCTATGTGGGTGAGGGCGACCTCGCACGTATCTGCAAGATCGCGCACAACGTCATGCTTGGCGTGGTGATCGAGAACCTGATCGAGATCACGCTGCTGGTGAACAAGATGGGCGTACCGCGGCATGCCTTCCTGGCCTTCCTCAATAA
This sequence comes from Pseudolabrys sp., assembly GCA_040512415.1. Lineage (GTDB taxonomy): Bacteria > Pseudomonadota > Alphaproteobacteria > Rhizobiales > Xanthobacteraceae > Pseudolabrys. The sequence continues at coordinate 4,173 of JBEVFG010000108.1, forward strand.
CGGCGTGATGGGATCGATGTTCACGCGCTACAAGTCGCCGGCGCTCGTCAATCTCGACTGGACGACGACCTTCACACCGGAATTGCTGCGCAAGGATCTCGATCTCGGGCTTGAGCTCGGCCGCGAGATGGACGTGCCGATGCCAGTGACAGCGGCCACGCGCGAAGTTTTGCAGGGACATTTCGGTCACGCGATCTTGCGGTCCGATCCGCAGGCTTATCTCAACAAGGATTTCGCGGCGCTGATGGAGACCATGGCGCTTGCCGCCGGCATGAAGCTCGCGCCGGAAAACAAGAACGTGCCGACGGGCCTTGAGCACTAAGGCGAGCCAGGGCTCAACCCAGTGGTACATAAAAAAAGGGCCCCTTACGGGGCCCTGTGTGCATAAGGTGGAGGATTCACGCCGCCGTCTAAGCCTAAGGGAGGAAAACGGCGGCTGCGCA
>JBEVFG010000109.1:0-14711 GCA_040512415.1 Pseudolabrys sp.
TACCGCGCCCATTTGGTTGGTGTTCTGGCACGGCGAGCACTTGCCAAGGCAACGGCCTGAACAAACATTCATGGTCGGCTGCCCGACGCAACAAGTCCAATATTTATCTCGAGCATTAATCGCGCAGGAACCGATGCGCAACCGTTGCGTTGGAGCGACGGGCGCACGCAACTGTGCAGGTCAACGTGTTTGAGTTTTTCCCAATCTTTGTCGTGATGCTGACCGCTGCAGCAATAGCACTCGTGCGGCTGAGCGTTTAGCGCGACAAAATCGAAAGCTCATTTGTCTGGCCGGTCGAGCTCCGCGAGCAGGTCGTGGAGGTCGAGCGGGTTCGTGTACATCTGCAGCGAGCCGTCGGGCTTTTTCGGCCATTTGTCTTTCGGGCGATCCCAGTAGAGCTCGACTCCGTTGTCGTCGGGATCACGCAGATAGAGCGCTTCGCTCACACCATGGTCGCTGGCGCCCTCAAGCGGAATCTTTGCCACGATGAGGCGACGCAAAGCGTCGGCGAGCCGCTTGCGGGTCGGGTAAAGAATGGCCGTATGGTAAAGGCCCGTGGTGCCGGGCGCGGGCGGTGATCCACCCCGGCTCTCCCAGGTATTGAGGCCGAGATGATGATGATAGCCGCCGGCCGATATGAAGGCGGCGCCCGGCCGGCTGGTGGTGAGCGTAAAACCCAGCACCCCACAGTAGAAATCGAGAGCCCTTTGCAGGTCGGCGACCTTCAGATGGACATGGCCGATCCGCACCCCGGGGTCGATGGTGGGGAATTGCAGAGCTTCTTTTTCGAAGGTTATGGGCCTGCTCATAGGTAAATCCTGGCTGTCGGGGCCTTGGCTCCCCACATGTAAGACACGAGCGTGGTAGGATAAAGTCCCCGCATGACCGACAAAACCCTGCCGAATTCAATCGATTCAACCCTCGATCTGCTGGCGAAGGCCGACTACATCGCTGACCGCTCGCTGGCGACCGTGCTTTACCTGGCGCTAAAGATGGGCCGGCCACTCTTCGTCGAGGGCGAGGCGGGCGTCGGCAAGACCGAGATTGCGAAAGTTCTGGCCACGACGCTGGGGCGGCGTCTCATCCGGCTGCAATGCTACGAAGGACTGGACGTTTCGGCCGCCGTCTACGAGTGGAACTACGGCGCACAGATGATCGCCATCCGCCTTGCCGAAGCGGAAGGCGAGGGCGACAGGGCGCGCATCGAGCATGACGTTTTCTCGGAGCGCTTCCTCATCAAACGTCCGTTGCTTCAGGCGCTTGAGCCGGACCCTGCGGGCGCACCAGTGCTCCTGATCGATGAAATCGACCGAACTGACGAAGCCTTCGAAGCCTTTCTTCTGGAAGTGCTTGCCGATTTCCAGGTCACCGTGCCGGAACTCGGCACCGTGAAGGCGCCACACCCGCCGATTGTCGTCGTTACGTCCAATCGAACTCGTGAAGTGCACGATGCGCTCAAGCGTCGTTGCCTTTATCATTGGGTCGGCTATCCGGATGCTGCGCGTGAGTTGAAGATTCTTCGCGCCAAGGTGCCGGGCATTGCAAAAAAAATGTCCGAGCAGGTCGTCGCCTTCGTGCAGGCGCTGCGCAAGGAGGATCTGTTCAAATCGCCCGGCGTCGCCGAGACGCTGGATTGGGCCGGAGCCCTGACCGAGCTCGACGTCGTGGCGCTCGATCCCGCGACCGTTTCGGACACGCTCGGGGTGCTTCTGAAATACCAGGACGACATTGCCCGCCTCGACGGCACCAAGGTGAAGGCCTTGCTCGACGAGGTGAAGTCGGAGCTAAGGGCGGCGGAGTAACATCATGGCCGCGCCTGAGGGACGTCTTGCCGAAAACATTGTCTACTTTGCGCGCGCCTTGCGCGCAGCCGGGATGCCGGTTGGGCCGGGTGCCATCCTTGACGCCCTCGAGGCGTTGAACGTCGCGCGTGTCGGTCTGCGCGATGATTTTTACTGGACGCTGCATGCTGTCTTTGTGAAACGGCACGAGCATACAATTCTGTTTGACCAGGCTTTCCGAATTTTTTTCCGGAAACGCGGATATATCGACAAGCTCATTGCATCGATGATTCCACAAACTTTGGTGCCTACGGCGAAATCGCCGGCGCCGGGCGCGCAGCGCATTCAGGAGGCGCTGTTTTCCGGACTCAACGAACACGCAAAGGACCAATCGGAAATCGAGGTCGACGCGCGGCTGACCGTCTCTGATCGTGAAGTGCTGCAGAAGAAAGATTTCGCGCAAATGACGGCGGCGGAGATCGCGGCGGCCAAGGACGCCATCGCGCGCCTGACATTGCCGCTCGATGAGGTTCGCACAAGGCGTCTCACGCAAAATCGACGCGGCCATCTCATCGATATCCGGCGCACGCTGCGCGCCAGCATGAAGGCAGGCGGCGCGGTCATCGACTTGAAGTATCTTGGGCCGCGACTGAAGGAGCCGCCGATTGTCGCGTTGCTCGATATCTCGGGCTCAATGAGCGAATACACGCGGCTATTTCTGCACTTCCTGCACGCCGTTACCGACGCCCGGAAACGCGTCACCACATTTCTCTTTGGTACGCGGTTGACCAATGTCACCCGCGCGATACGTCAGCGCGATCCCGATGAGGCGCTCGCCGCCTGCTCGGCCAATGTGGCTGACTGGTCGGGCGGCACCCGCATTGCCTCATCCCTGCGGATATTCAACAAGCAGTGGGCGCGCCGGGTATTGGGGCAGGGCGCGGTGGTGCTGCTGATCACCGATGGACTCGAACGGGACGCTGACGACACCCTCGCTTTCGAAATCGATAGGCTTCATCGATCGTGCAAGCGGCTGATATGGCTGAATCCGCTGCTGCGTTTTCATGCCTTCGAAGCCCGCGCCAAAGGTGTGCAAACCATGCTGCCACACGTTGATGAGCTGCGGCCGATTCACAATCTGGACTCGATGAAAGAACTTGTGCGCGCCTTATCCGGTGCGCCGGCAAAAGGCTACAATCCGAAAGACCTGCTGAAGCAGGTTGCGTGACGGAGGATATCGATGCTTTCGCGCGATGAAGACATTCTCAAGGCTGCCGAAGAGTGGCGTAAAAATGGGCGCGAGGTCGCGCTTGCAACGGTCGTGGAGACCTGGGGGTCGGCGCCGCGACCGGTCGGCTCGAACCTCGTCATCGACAATGAGGGCAACTTCCTCGGATCCGTATCCGGCGGCTGCGTCGAGGGCGCCGTGGTGACCGAAGCGATGGACGTGATTGAGAGCGGCAAGCCGAAAATGCTCGAGTTCGGTGTCGCCGATGAAACAGCCTGGAAGGTCGGCTTGTCCTGCGGCGGCACCATCCGCGTTTACGTGGAGAAAGTAGGCTGACGTGAAGCTCGACGTCCTGCATGCGCTGAATGCAGAGCGCGCGGCACGGCGCGCAGCCGTGCTTGTCACCGACGTCGCGAGCGGCGAGCAACGTTTGGTCAAAGCCGGTGAGTTTGCCAAGGATCCTTTGAAAGTGGTCCTGGATAAGCGTCTGCGGATGGCCAAGAGCGGCATGGAAGAGACGCCGCAAGGACGTTTTTTTCTGACGGTCTATGTACCTTCGCCGCGGCTGGTGATCACCGGTGCGGTGCACATCAGTCAGACGCTCGCGCCGATCGGGCAACTGCTCGGCTACGACGTGACGATCGTTGATCCGCGCACCGCCTTTGCATCGATCGAGCGGTTTCCCGACGTGAAGGTGATCGCCGAATGGCCGGACGTAGCTTTGCCGCCGCTTGGCATCGACCACTACACGGCTTTCGTTGCGCTCACGCACGATCCGAAAATCGACGATCCGGCGCTCAAGCACGCGCTTGCGCGCGATTGTTTCTATATCGGCGCGCTCGGATCCAAGAAGACTCACGCCCGGCGTGTCGAGCGGCTGAAGCAGGAAGGGTTGAGCGATGCGGATATCGCCCGCATCCACGCGCCGATCGGGCTCGACATCGATGCGGTGTCGCCGGCCGAGATCGCGGTTGCGATCATGGGCGAGATCACGCAGGTGCTGAGGCAAAAGGCGGAGGCGGCATGAAATTCGGCTCCGTCCCCATTGCCGAGGCGGTTGGGGGCACCGCGGTGCATTCGATCCGCCAGGGCGATTTTGTCCTCAAGAAAGGGACGCTGATCGGGCCTGCCGAAGTGGCGGCTCTCAAGACAGCGGGCGTGAAGGAAATCACCGTGGCGCGCCTCGACCCGGGCGATGTCTCGGAAGATCAGGCGGCGGCCGACATCGCAGCGGCGATCGCCGGCGAGGGTGTGCGCGCCGATCGGGCTTTCACAGGTCGCTGCAACCTGTTCGCCGAGAGTGCCGGAATTCTGGTTGTCGATCGGGATGCGGTCGACGCGCTCAACCGCATCGATGAGGCGGTCACGCTGGCGACGTTGCCGGCCTACAAGCCGGTGGTCGAAGGTGAAATGATTGCCACCGTCAAAATTATTCCGTTTGCGGTGGCGAAATCTGCGCGCGACCAGGCGGTGACCGCGGCTGCAAAAGCCAGGCCGGTCATTCGCGTTGCGCCCTACAAGCTGCGCAAGATCGGCGTTGTGTCCACGCTGTTGCCCGGTCTTGCTCCAAAAGTCATCGAAAAGACCCTTAAGATCACCACCGCGCGCATTGCACCAGCCGGCGCGACCATCATTGCCGAGAAGAGAGTGCCGCACGACCAAGTCGCGTTGGCGCGCGCAATTGACGAACTGCTCAAGGCCGGCGCCGAGCTCGTCATCGTTTTTGGTGCCTCCGCCATAGCCGACCGCCGCGACGTCATCCCTGCGGCTATCGAAGCGGTCGGTGGTGACATTGAGCACTTCGGCATGCCGGTCGATCCGGGCAACCTGATGCTGATCGGTAAGGCGCGTGGTCAGCCGGTGCTCGGCGCTCCCGGTTGTGCGCGCAGCCCGAAAGAAAATGGTTTTGACTGGATCCTGATGCGGCTCCTCGCCGGATTGCCGGTCACGCGTGCGGATGTCACCGGCATGGGCGTCGGTGGACTGTTGATGGAGATTGTCACGCGGCCGCAGCCGCGCGAGGAGTACACGCCGCAGACCGGGCGCCGTGTCGCTGCATTGGTGCTGGCGGCAGGACGTTCGACGCGCATGGGCGCTGTCAACAAGATGCTCGCCGAGATCGGCGGCAAGCCGCTGGTGCGCATTGCGGCCGAGCAGGCCGTTGCTTCCCGCGCCCAGCCCGTCATTGTTGTGACCGGCCACGAGCGTGAAAAAGTCGAAGCTGCGCTCAAGGGATTGCCGGTCCGCTTTGTGCACAACGCAGATTATGCGGAAGGTCTTGGCACGTCCCTCAAGGCCGGTATTGCGGCGGTGCCGGAAGAGGCCGACGCAGTGGTCGTCTGTCTCGGCGATATGCCGCAAGTCGATGCCGCTTTGATCAACCGGCTGATCGCAGCCTTCGATCCGGAGCGCGCCGCGCTTGTGGTTGTGCCGAGCATCGACGGCCGACGCGGCAATCCGGTGGTTTGGTCGCGCCGCTTCTTCCACGACCTGATGGCGATCCAGGGAGATGTCGGCGCACGCCACTTGATCGGCAATTATGCCGAAGCGGTCGTCGAAGTTCCGATGACCGGCGAGGCGGCGCTGACCGACGTGGACACTCCCGAGTCGCTTCTGGCCGTCAAGGCCGAAATTGAGCGAGCCTGAGATTCGAATCATTGATCGCCCTGGCCGACTCGCTCCTAGCTGAACGGGACAGCAGGGAAGGGCGATGCTTCACGTCTATGCCCCGGTGATGCGCGCGCTTGTGGTCATAGCCTTGGTGCTGGCCACGGCCACACTGATGCTTGTCGCGGTCAACACCGTGCGCGCTGCAATAGCCACCACCTTGATCTAACTCATTACAATATCGGAATAATTCCGGCGCCTTGCGCATCGGATGCTTTTGCCCTATTTTATGACTGACCGGTCAGTCATCAAAGGTGTAGCGATGCGTCGCGTAGCCGGGTTTCGACAATCAGCAGCGAGCCGTTCCGGCCGCCGCAAGCGTGCCGCCGAGGCGGCGCGTGCTGCGGCGGTGCCGGCCAGCGCCGGGCGTAAGGCGCGCAGCGGTGAACGCCGCGAAGCCATTCTGGCTGCCGCGCTCGACGAATTTTCCAGCCGCGGCTTCGAGGCCGCCCGCCTCGAGGACGTGGCGCGCCGCGCGGGCGTCGCCAAAGGCACTATCTATCTCTACTTCCGGGACAAGGAGAGCCTGTTCCAGGAACTGATCAGGACAATGCTTACGCCTTTGGTCGGTACGATCGAGGCGATGGGGCAGGCCGATGTGCCATTGCCGGTGTTGGCCGACCGCATCGTCGACCTGTTTGTCAGCCAGGTTTACGAAACGCGGCGGAAAGACGTCGTGCGCCTCATGATTTCGGAGGGGCGTCGTTTTCCCAAGCTCGCCGAGTTCTATTACCGTGAAGTTCTTTCCCGCATCATTGCGGCAGTGCGGGCGCTGCTGCGGCGCGCGGCGGCGCGCGGCGAAGTGCCGGAAGGGCTCGCGGACTTTCCGCAGATCATTGCCGCGCCGGGGCTCGTCGCCATCGTTTGGAACGGCTTGTTCGAACGTTTCGAGCCGCTCGACGTTCGCAAGATGATGAAGACACATCTCGACCTGTTGTTCGCGCAGGGGAGAGTGCCATGAGCAGAACTCTCGCCAGTCTGGCTCTCGTTTTCGCGACGCTCGCGCTCGCAGGCTGTGACAACAGCAACGACCGCGTTCTGCAGGGCTGGGTCGAGGCCGAGCTGATTTTTGTCTCGCCCGACGAGCAGGGACGTGTCGAAACGCTGAAAGTTCGCGAGGGTGATCACGTCAAGGGGGGCGATCTGCTGTTTGCGGTCGACGATGACCTGCAAAAAGCGGACGTTACCGTGCGAAATACGGCCGTCATCAACGCGCAGCAGGCCTTCGATCGTGCCAAGGAATTGCTGAAGTCGTCCGCCGGCACGCAGAAGGCATATGACGATGCCGAGGCGGCTCTGCGCCAGGCCAAAGCCAATCTCGAGTGGGCGCAGACGAGGCTTGCCCGCCGCAACGCCCACAGTCCCGGCGACGGCACGATCGAACAGATTTACTACCGGCCGGGCGAAACCGTGCCTGCCGGTCGGCCGGTCGTGGCCTTGCTACCGCCTGGCAATCTGAAGATCCGGTTTTTCGCGCCGCAGTCCATGCTCCCAGAGATCAAATACGGCGACGTCGTCGGAGTATCCTGCGACGGTTGCGACGAGGACCTGACCGCGAAGATCAGCTTCATCGCTCGCAGCGCCGAATTTACCCCGCCGGTGATTTACAGCCAGGAGGAGCGCGCCAAGCTGGTATTCCTGATCGAGGCGCGGCCCGAGCATCCGGAGAAATTCCGTGTCGGCCAGCCCGTGACCGTCACCTTGCCGCAAGGATCTTCGAAATGAACGAGGCCGACATCGCCATCGATGTGCACGGCCTGACAAAAAAATTCGATGGCCGGGCGGTGGTGCGTAACCTCTCGATGCAGGTCAAGCGCGGTACAATTTACGGATTCCTGGGCCCGAACGGCTCCGGCAAGACGACCACGATCCGAATGCTGTGCGGCCTGCTGACGCCGGATGAAGGCACCGGCACCTGCCTCGGCTACGACATCCGCACCGAGACCGACAAGATCAAGCTGCAGGTCGGGTACATGACGCAGCGCTTCAGTCTGTATCAGGACCTGTCGGTGCGCGAGAATCTCGAGTTCATCGGCCGCATCTACGGCATCGCGCAGCCGGCCGCTGCGGCGCGCGCCGCCATCGAACGTCTCGGACTGACCGGCCGCGAGGAGCAGCTCGCCGGCGAACTGTCGGGCGGTTGGAAGCAACGACTGGCGCTCGGCGCCTGCACGCTGCCGAGCCCGAAATTGCTTCTGCTAGATGAGCCGACGGCCGGCGTTGACCCGAAGGCGCGGCGCGAGTTCTGGAACGAGATCCACGCCCTCGCCGCCGAGGGCCTGACGGTGCTGGTCTCGACCCACTACATGGACGAAGCCGAGCGCTGTCACGAGATCGCCTACATCGCCTACGGCGAACTGTTGGCGCACGGCACGGTCGAAGAGGTGATCGAATCCTCGCACCTGACGACCTATATCGTCAGCGCCCGCGGGGGTGAGGGGCTCAACACGTTCGCTGAAGAGCTCAACAAAAAGGCGGGCATCGACATGGTGGCCCCGTTCGGCACCAGCTTGCACGTGTCCGGGCGCGATGCCGACAAGCTGGAGGCGGCCATCGCGCCTTATCGGAAGCGCAAAGATTTCGAATGGCAGCGCTCGGAGCCTTCGCTCGAGGATGTCTTTATCGATCTGATGGGCAGGGCCCGGGACAATTTCCAATGAGTCACATGTTGCCCGCGCAGGCGCCGCGCCGGATCCGCAGCAATTTCTTGAGAAGAACTTGGGCTGTCCTGGTGAAGGAATTTATCCAGCTCAAGCGCGATCGTGTGTCGTTCGCGATGATCATCATGGTGCCGCTCATTCAGCTGCTGCTGTTCGGCTATGCCATCAACACCAACCCCCGGCATCTGCCGACCGCAGTCCTGCTACAGGAGAACAGCGATCTCGGACGTTCGATTTTGGCTGCGCTCAAGAACACCGATTATTTCCACGTGATCGAGCGGCCGCGCACCGAGGCCGAGCTCGATGAGATGCTGGCGTCCGGTAAGATCCTGTTCGGCATCGAAATTCCTCGCAATTTCGAGCGGTCGGTCCGGCGCGGCGACAAGCCGGCCATGCTGATCGTTGCCGATGCCACCGATCCGGTGGCGGCAAGCGCGGCCCTGGGCGCGCTCGGGCAGGTGGTGCAAACCGCGCTTTCCCATGATCGCGGCTTGCCGGAGGTCGGCACGCCGGCGTTCGAGATCAGGACCCACCAGCGCTATAACCCGGCAGGCCTTACGCAACTCAATATCGTTCCCGGGCTGGTCGGCACCATTCTGACCATGACGATGCTGATCTTCACCGCGCTCTCGGTGACGCGCGAGATCGAGCGCGGGACGATGGAAAACCTGCTGGCGATGCCGATCACGCCGGTCGAGATCATGCTCGGCAAGATCATTCCATACATTATCGTCGGCTTTGTGCAGGCCGCGATGATCATCGGCATCGGCGTGCTTCTGTTCGGCGTGCCGATTCTCGGAAATCTCTTCGTACTTGCCGGCCTGAGCGCGCTGTTCATCGCGACCAATCTCTCGATCGGTTACACTTTTTCGACAGTGGCGCAGAATCAGTTGCAGGCCATGCAGATGTCCATCATGTTTTTCCTGCCGAACATCTTGCTGTCGGGGTTCTTGTTTCCTTTCGCCGGCATGCCAACCTGGGCGCAGTGGGTGGGCGAGGCGTTGCCGCTGACACACTACCTTCGCATCGTGCGCGCGGTCATGTTGAAAGGATCGTCGCTCAGCGACCTCCATTACGATGCTGCGGCCATGTTTGTTCTGATGCTGGTCGCGATGACAATTGCCGTGACGCGATTCCGCCGCACGCTCGACTAGGTCACCGCCGTTTCAGAATGCCCAAGCGCACATAGGGGCTCGAACGTCCGGTAGAATCTCTGGCCCAGCCGGCAGCAGCGGACCATTCTGAATCTTCGGTCTTCATGCTGGTGACATGCATGCCGAGACGGCTATGCCGATATCCGTTGGAGCCGAAGTACTGAAATTCTGGTCCGAAATAAATTCCGCCAAGCATCTCTTCGAGCACCCGCCAGCCATAGGCAGCCCGGGCCGAGTTGCTGGTCGCGATCGACGACAGTGAAACGTCGGCTGCGATCATCGTTTCCGCGGTTGGTTCATACCAAGCCTCCGCCGCGACGCGCAGACCGTATGAGTAGCCGCGTAACCGTTTGGCGGAATCGTCCGGCCGCAAGTAATGATTTTGAATTTCGGGCCCCATAAATACTTTGAATTCGGCATTGCCGCGCTTGATCCGCCAGCCCGGCAATATGTTTGTCAGCCACTCCGCGCCGACCACGCGTTCGCCGCCGAGATTTTGCGCGTGGTACCGGTAGAGTCCGCCCGAGAGCAAAACTTTCAGAAGCAACCCGTCCCGGTCGAGCCCGCTCGGAGCAACGATGAGGCCGCCATAAGCGAAGGCACCGTTGCGCCAGATGTCCCGGCCGAAAAAAAGCATGATGCGCGGATCGTCAAAGTCGTTGGCACGCGCAGAACCAAGCGGCACGCAGACACAGCACAAACAGAGAGCGGCGGCGGAACGGACCGCCGCCCAAACGCGCCGCCGGCAACTCACGGAGCAAACCCTGGATTGTTACAAAATATCGCTGCAATCCAAGGGTAAATAATCGTATTGATACAACCAACAGTCGAACGGATGAGGGTCGTTAGGACAAAGCTCCATCAGTGGGTATATGCATGCTAACGACTGCTTCGCGCCGAATGGAAATCTGGAATGAGTGCCACCTCCAAAGCCCGCCATACAGCTGACGATCGCGAGCGCCGGCGATCGATCGCGTTCCTGAATTGGGCTCATGCGATCGACCATTTCGTGCTGCTGATCTATCCGACGGTCGTGATCGGGCTTGAGGTCGTCTATCAGCGCTCCTACAGCGAACTGATCGCCCTTTCGAGCACGGCCTTCATCGCCTTCGGCGTGTTCTCTCTTCCTGCAGGTTGGCTCGCCGACCGTTGGAGCCGCCGGAACATGATGGCGGCCTTCTATATCGGCTGCGGGCTCTCGCTGGCCGCCGCCGGACTTGCGCCGAACTTGACGACGATGGCGGTCGCCATGTTCGCGCTCGGGATGTTTGCAGCGATCTATCATCCGGTCGGCATGGCAATGCTGATCGAAGCCACGAACGCGCGCGGGCGCTCGCTGGCTTTCAACGGCGTGTGCGGCAATCTCGGCGTCGCGCTCGCTGCCGGTATCAGCGCTGCGCTCGCCACCTGGGTGAGCTGGCGGGCAGCTTTCTACGTGCCGGCCGTGCTCTTTGTTCTCACCGGCATCGTCTATCTGTGGGTCACGCCTGACGATCGCCACCAGGCCAAGTCCCGCGTATCCTCACCTGCGGTTCCGCTCACGCCACGCCTTGCGGTGATTCTGTTCGGATTATTCATCGTGATCGCGCTGAGCGCGGGATTGACGTTCAACGTCCTCACGATCGCGCTGCCGAAAATCGTGGATGAACGGCTGTCTAGGGATCTACCACTCTTGCTCGTCGGAGGCATTGCGACGACCGTGCTGGTTTGCGGGGCACTGGCGCAATTGACCGTCGGACGGCTGGTCGAATGGGTTCCGCCGCATGTGATATTTGCGATCGTCACCGGTGTTGGCTTTCTGGGGAATCTGTGGGCCGCCTATGCGGGCGGCACGGCGCTTCTGGTCGCACTCGCGATCGCGGTGGCGGCGATCTACGGACAGGTCACCGTCAACGACATGATCATGGCGCGATACACGGCGGATGCCTGGCGTGGCCGCGTTTACGCAGTGCGCTATTTTCTGCTGTTCATCAGCGCCGGCGTTGCGATCGGTATGATATCGCTGCTGCACGAGAGCGGCGGCTTTGCGCTCGTGCTTGGCGTCAATGCTGTTATCGCGCTCTTGCTGTTTGTGACGACGCTGGCTCTGGTTGCAATGATCATCAGCGTCGAAGGCAGGCAGCGGACGCAGCCCGCCGAATAATTCAGAACAGCGGCTGAATGAGGTCGGTGACCTTCACCGCCATTTTCTTTTTGACGTTCGCAACAATGCGGCTGCGGTGGCAGGTCTTCGGGTCGCGGCAGTAACAGAGCAGGGCGATCCGGTTGCCCGTTTTAATCAGCGTGATGAGCTCACGCAGCTCGTTTTGCGCTTCCGCCCCTCTGATGTGCTTGTCGTAGATACGCCAGAGTGCGTCGATATCCCCGCCACGGGCAGCGGCACGTCCTTCCGCCGGCGTGCCAAGCTTCTGCAGGTGGATATAGCCGATACCTTCGTCCTCGAGCGCCGCCGCGAGTTGGCGCTTGGAAAAGCCCGGCCTGCGCGAGGCCGCGACAGCGCGCGTATCGACCAGCAGCTCGATCTTTGCTCGCTTGAGCTCGCCGAACACCGCGGCAGGCTTGGCCTGCTCGTATCCGACCGTGAACAGGGGCGCCGTATTTGTGGATTTCTTTTTCGGCTTGGCTTTCATTTCAATCTATCGATCAGGGCCATGGCGGCGGCAGGCGCGCGCAGCTTCGCCTCGTGAATGAAGTAGATGAATGTATCGCGCGGCTGCTTTTTCGCCGATGTCTTTTCGACGCGTGGCAGGTCCTTTGGTTCCCCGCCTTTTGCCCAGGTCTTCGCGCGATCAGCCCAGGCATCGAGCGCCTTCGGCGGATATCCCGCTTTCAGCTTCTCGTCGCCTTTTTGGAGCCGCGCGTAGACGAAATCGGCGGTGACATCCGCAATCTCGGTGTACTTGTCATGTTCGGCGTAGACGATACCGACACCGAACTTGCGCGCCAGCGTGATGAAGACGGAAGTTTTGAAGCTGTCGTTGCGGACCTCAACCACGTGGCGCAGCCTGTGACCGTCGAACGTCTCCGGCAGCAGCTCGAGGAACCCGCCGAAGTCCTTCTCATCGAACTTCTTGTAAGGCGTGAACTGCCAGAGCAGGGGGCCAAGTCGTGTTCCGAGTTCAGTCACGCCGGACTGGAGAAATCGTTTGATCGAGTCTCCGGCCTCCGACAGCACGCGCCGGTTTACCGCATAGCGCGGTCCCTTGACCGAAAACACGAAGCCGTCCGGCACTTCGGATGCCCATTTGCGAAATGTCGCCGGGGTCTGGGTGCGATAGAAAGTGCCGTTGATCTCGATCGAGGTCAGGTGCTCGCCGGCGTAGGACAACTCGCGCGCGTGCGGCAGGCCTTTCGGGTAGAAAACGCCGCGCCAGGGCTCGTATGTCCAGCCTCCGATACCGACGCAAATTCGTCCTGTCGCGCTTGTCATGCTGCTGTCATGTCGGTGGTGTAAGGTACTTTGCAAGTGGCGAAGCGTATGGTCTCGCCACGACGGCCACTGCGACGAGGCGACGCCGGATGAACGCGCGCCCTTTCGTGTGTGGTCGTTCCTTTTTAGCGAGGCTTCCTAAAAAGCAAAAGGCCCGGGACAATTCCGGGCCTTTGAATTTTTTTGAACTAAGCGGAGGGCTTAGAAGTCCATGCCGCCCATGCCGCCGCCCGGCATTGCCGGCGCCGCGTTCTGCTTCTTCGGCACTTCGGCGACCATGGCCTCGGTGGTGATCAGGAGGCCGGCGACGGATGCCGCATTCTGAATCGCCGCACGCACAACCTTGGTTGGGTCGATAATGCCCTTGGTCATGAGATTTCCGTACTCGCCGTTCTGGGCATCGTAACCGTAGGAGTACTGATCCTTCTCAAGCAGCTTGCCGACCACGACCGAGCCATCAGCGCCGGCATTGGTTGCGATCTGGCGGGCTGGGGTCTGGATCGCCTTGCGGACGATCTCGATGCCGTGCTTCTGGTCTTCGTTTTCGACCTTAAGACGCTTGAGCGCTTCGACCGAGCGCAGCAGGGCGACACCGCCGCCCGGCAGGATGCCTTCCTCGACCGCAGCGCGGGTCGCATGCATCGCGTCATCGACGCGATCCTTGCGCTCCTTCACCTCGGTCTCGGTGGCGCCACCGACACGGATCACTGCAACGCCGCCCGCAAGCTTGGCCCGCCGCTCCTGCAGCTTCTCGCGGTCGTAGTCCGAAGTGGTTTCTTCGATCTGCGCCTTGATCTGTGCAACGCGTGCCTCGATGTCGGCCTTCTTGCCGACGCCGTTGACGATGGTGGTGTTTTCCTTGTCGATCATCACCTTCTTGGCGCGGCCGAGCATGTTGAGCGTGACGTTCTCGAGCTTGATGCCGAGGTCCTCGCTGATCACCTGGCCGTTGGTCAGGATGGCGATATCCTCCAGCATGGCCTTGCGGCGATCGCCGAAGCCCGGAGCCTTCACAGCCGCGACCTTGAGGCCGCCGCGCAGCTTGTTGACGACGAGCGTGGCAAGCGCCTCGCCTTCGACGTCTTCAGCGACGATCACGAGCGGCTTGCCGGTCTGCACGACTGCCTCCAACAGCGGCAGCAGTTCCTGCAGGCCCGAGAGCTTCTTCTCGTTGATCAGGATATAGGCGTCGTCGAACTCGACGCGCATCTTGTCGGCATTGGTGACGAAGTAGGGGGAGATGTAGCCGCGGTCGAACTGCATGCCCTCGACAACGTCGAGTTCGGTGTCGAGCGACTTGGCTTCCTCGACCGTGATCACGCCTTCATTGCCGACCTTGGCCATCGCCTTGGCGAGGAAATCGCCGATTTCCTTGTCGCCGTTCGCCGAGATGGTGCCGACCTGGGCGATCTCGTCGTTGGAGGTGACCTTCTTCGAGTTCGCCTTCAGGTGCTCGACCACCGCCTCGACCGCGAGGTCGATGCCGCGCTTGAGATCCATCGGGTTCATGCCGGCCGCGACCGACTTGGCGCCTTCGCGCACGATGGCCTGGGCGAGCACGGTGGCGGTGGTGGTGCCGTCGCCGGCCAGGTCGGACGACCGCGAAGCGACTTCGCGCACCATCTGCGCGCCCATGTTCTCGAACTTGTCTTCGAGCTCGATCTCCTTGGCGACGGTGACGCCGTCCTTGGTGATGCGGGGAGCGCCGAACGACTTGTCGAGCACGACGTTGCGGCCCTTGGGGCCCAGCGTCACGCGAACCGCGTTGGCGAGAATGTCGACGCCGCGCAG
>JBEVFG010000110.1:0-4604 GCA_040512415.1 Pseudolabrys sp.
CCGTTGCCGTTGCTGCGCGGATAGGTCGGCACCGCGCGCGGCGGATAGGGACGTCCCTGCGGTCCGCTGAACAGCCAGTCGAAGAAGTTGTTGCCGCCGCCATAGCTGTAGCCGCCACTCGGGCCGCCGTACATTCCGACCGGCATGCGAACTGGCTTGGATGACGAGTTGGCCGCGCGCTCGACCGCGAGATCGGCAACTTTGCGTTCGCTGCTCTTGATGATCGCGATCATCTTGGCGTCGCGGCCGTAGACGTCTTCGCGCAGCTGCAGCTTGCCGGCGTCATCCACGAAGGCCGTCTGATACGTCAGATGCACCGGGACGAATTTTGGAAAGTTGATGTTGATCTCGCTGCCGCCGAACATGCTCTCAAGCTTCGCTTCGGTGTAGCGCTCCTTCGGCAGCACCAGCGACAGCAGCTTTTCGCCGTAGGTGAGCGGATTTTGCACGCGCATGCAGCCGTGGCTGTAGGCGCGCTTCTCGCGAGCGAACAGGTATTTGTCGGGCGTGTCGTGCTGGTAGACGAGGAACTTGTTCGGGAAGTTGAAGCGGATGCGGCCGAGCGCGTTGCCGGCGCCGGGCGGCTGCGAGATATGGATGGTGCCGTCGGCGTCCTGCGTCAGCTTGAGGCCGATGCGCTCCAGCGCCTGCGGATCCTGCTCGAGCGCCGGCAGATACTCCTTCTCGATGATCGACGGCGGCACGTTCCAGGTCGGATTGACCGTGATGAACTTCATCTCGGCGCTGACCATCGGCGTCGCCAGGTTCGGTTTACCCACGACGATGCGCGTGTGCCAGTACACCTTGCCGTCGTTGTACAGCGCCAGCGAGTAGTCGGGGACGTTCACGACAACATGCGGGTTGCCGAGATCGCGCGGCAGCCAGCGCCAGCGCTCCATGTTCACCAGGATGGTATCGATCGGATTGTGGCTCGGGCGACGCACTTCCTTTTGCTCGCCATTGAGGGCGCGCGTCGTGTTTGGGCCGAGATTGCCATCGACCTCTAGCTCGCTTTCCGTTTGGAACGTCTTGATCGCATCGCGGACCGCGTCGTCGTAAAGGGGATTGTCCTTGTCACCGACTACGTCGAGCCGCTTGCGCACTGCCACGACGCGCGCATCTTTCATGCCCGGGCGCAGAATCTTGCCGTCAGGCACATGGACGCGCGGCTTGTCCGGCTTTGCTTCCGCCTTCGGGCCGGTGTCGAGCGTGCCCTTGCGCAATTCCGCAAGCTTGTCCCTCAGCGCCTTGAATTCCGGCTGGGGCGGGTTGTAGCCGTCGAGAACTTTGCCGGCATCGTTGCCCTCTGCGAGCTTTGCGAGAACGCCCGCCGGATCCGGCGGCACCAGGTCGTGCTGGATGTCCGAGCCGACACGGGTGAAATGAATACGGCCGATCTCCGCGTGACGCGCAAACGTCAGCGCGGACAGCGTCAATTTGAGCTCGTCCTCGGCCAGCGCGTCCGGGCTGCTCCCGGACTTGAATCTCGGAGCCAGATAGTCGTTCGGATCGAGACCGACCGTGTCGACTTGCGCAAGATAGGCCGAAGCCGACTTGGCGCGGTCGTTGATCGCGTTGTTGGTGACCCACAGCGGCGCATAGTTACGGCCGCTGTAAAAAGCCTCGATCCCCGCGCGATCGGCCTTTCGGGGGACCAGCCGGTCAAACTGCTTGCTGGTGATTAATTCGCGGAGCTTGTCGCCAACTTCGCCACCGGCAGTAGCGGTCGGCGCTGCCTTGGCCGGTTCAGCCGCCGGAGTCGTGGCCGTCTGTTTCGGCTCGTCCTTTGCGATCGGAGCGGGCGCCGCTTGGGCGGCTGGCTTTTCAATGTCCTTCATCGTCAGCGGCGGGGGAAGGGTGGTGTCCGGCATCGGGACCGACGCCTCGGCAGGCTTGCCGGCCTGCTGCGCCAGACCTGCATGGCTGGACACGGCCAAAACGAGCGCCACGGCGGTCGAGGCCAGCAGGCTGTTAAATCGAGGACTTTTCACCACTTTCTCCCAAAGCTGTCACAGGGCAGGCGGGCCCTTTATATGTCCCGGCCACTCTAACTGATAGTCCTTAGCGAGTTACGTTTTTCCCAATAGTTCAAGCCGAACAATTGGGTAGTGTGGCTAATTTGCACGGCCAGCTGGTGCACCCCTAATTTGCGGCGGCTTTTCAAGCGAGAATCCTAGAATCAACGTATGGCAACCGCGCGCCCGGCGGGTGGTCCCGGCCACCTTTTCACCGGTTATACCCATGACTTTTACGTGAGGCCCGTTTATGGCCGAAATGTAGGGCCCGGGCATGACAAAGACGTGATTCCGTGCCGTTCGGAGATACCGCTCCTGGCCCCTTGCCGCCCGCTCGGCCTGCGCTAATCTCAAGCTTCAACCGCTAGTCATTGCGGCCGAAAGGAAACGCCATGGCGTGGACGACCCCGACCCTCATCGAAATTTGCGTAGGACTCGAAATCAACGGCTACCTGCCGGCCGAGTTCTAAGCGTTCGATTCCTTGGCACCCCGCTAGATGGGGCGTCTCACCGTTGTCGTGCTCGGTTCGGCGGCAGGTGGTGCATTTCCGCAATGGAATTGCCGTTGCCCGGTCTGCGCGCTGGCGTGGGCCGGCGACAAGCGTGTGCGCCCGCGCACCCAGGCCGGCATTGCCGTTTCCGCGGGCGATGGACGCTGGACCCTGATCAATGCATCACCCGATCTTGCCGCCCAGATCCGGGCGACGCCCGCTTTGCACCCGACGAACGGCTTGCGCGGCAGCCCGATCGACGCCGTGGTGTTGACCGGTGCGGAGATCGACCAGATTGCCGGTCTCCTGTCCCTGCGTGAGAGCACAGCCTTCACGCTTTATGCGACGCCGGCGAGCCACGCGGCCGTTGCGT
This sequence comes from Pseudolabrys sp., assembly GCA_040512415.1. Classification (GTDB taxonomy): domain Bacteria; phylum Pseudomonadota; class Alphaproteobacteria; order Rhizobiales; family Xanthobacteraceae; genus Pseudolabrys. The sequence continues at coordinate 2,880 of JBEVFG010000110.1, forward strand.
CGAACGCAATGTTCGGTGCGATGAATGCGATGAAGCGGCGCGCGATCAATCCCGGCGAGCACTTCATGCTCGCGGGCGACATCGAGGCGACGACGTTCATGGTGCCCGGCAAACTGCCGCTTTATCTCGAAGGCCAAACGCCCGAGCTCGATGCTGAAAGTCCGGTCAATGTCGGCGTCGAGTTGCAACGTGACGGCGCTACGGTGATGTTTGTGCCAGGCGCCGCGTCGGTGACCGACGCAATGCGAGAACGCTTTGCGCGTGCTGATGTTGTCTTGTTCGACGGCACGCTGTTCACCGATGATGAAATGGTTCGATCAGGCACGGGCGAAAAAACCGGACGGCGCATGGGCCACATTCCGATCGATGGCGAGGACGGCTCGCTCAAGATGCTGAGCGGACTGCGGACGCGCCGGATCTATATTCACATCAACAACACCAATCCGATTCTGATCGACGGCTCGAACGAAAGAGGCAAGGTCGAGGCTGCCGGGTGGAATGTCGCCGAGGACGGCATGGAGATTGCGCTGTGAAGCTGCTGTCGGCGGAAGAGCTGGAGGCTGCACTGCGTGACATCGGCGCCAGGCGCTATCACCGCCTGCACCCTTTTCACGGTCTGCTGCACGGCGGAAAATGCACCAAGGGTCAGGTCCAGGCCTGGGCCCTCAATCGCTACTATTACCAGGCGATGATCCCGATCAAGGACGCGAGCCTGATCGCGCGCTGCGAGGACCCCGCGGTACGCCGGGAATGGCGTACGCGCCTCGTCGATCACGACGGTGAGCGCGAGGGCGACGGCGGTATCGCACGCTGGCTCAAGCTGACCGACGGCCTCGGGCTCGACCGTGACTATGTCATGTCACTGCGCGGCCTGCTGCCGGGAACACGGTTTGCGGTCGATGCGTATGTGCGTTTCGTGCGCGAGAAGACCCTGCTGGAAGCCATTGCCTCGTCGCTGACCGAGATGTTCTCACCCGTCATCATCGGCGAGCGCATGGAGGGAATGCTCGCCAATTACGATTTCGTCACCCGCGAGACGCTAAGCTATTTCGACAAGCGTCCGCCGCAGGCCGAGCGGGACGCCGATTTCGCGCTCAGCTACGTCAAGCGCAACGCCAATACGGCCGCGCAGCAGCAGGCGGTGCTTGCGGCGCTTGAATTCAAATGCGGCGTGCTGTGGTCGATGCTCGATGCGCTCCATCACGCCTATGTCGATCCGAAGCAGGTACCACAGGGCGTTTTCGTGCCGGAGGACCATTGATGGACAGCCCAACGGCAAGGCTTCCTGGCGATGCGCGGCCGCGGCTGCCGCGCGGGGTGCGGCTCGCGCAGAGCGAAGCGCAGGGTGGCTGGGTTCTGCTCGCCCCCGAACGCGTGTTCAAGGCCGACAACATCACCGTCGAAGTTCTCAAGCGCTGCACGGGGGCGTCGACATTGGATGAAATCGTGGATGATCTTGCGAAAGCCTTCACGGCGCCCCGGGAGCGCATCCACGCCGATGTCGTGAATCTGCTCGGTGCGCTGGCGGACAAGAAATTGCTGGAGGTCTAGACGTGGCCGCGCCCGATGCAGTGCCAGCGCCCCTCGGTCTTCTTGCCGAACTCACGCATCGCTGCCCGCTCGGCTGTCCCTACTGCTCGAATCCGCTGGCGCTCGACCGGCGCGACGACGAGATCGATGCGGCGACCTGGGCACGGGTTTTCCGGGAAGCGGCCGCGCTCGGCG
>JBEVFG010000111.1:0-3917 GCA_040512415.1 Pseudolabrys sp.
GACATTGCTGGAACAGGGTTTGACTCGCGTCAGACGGACATCAACAAAAGTTGGGGTTCCGGTTGGGGGGTACGACTTCTCGATCGGCTGGTTGCGGATCATTACGAAAAGTAGTCGGCCGGGGCGTGCACCTCTATGACCGAGATCTTGTTCTACCAGCTGCAAGGACAGAAACTTGAAAGCGTATTGCCTGCGCTCCTCGAGAAGTCGCTGGAGCGAGGCTGGAAAGTTGTGGTGCAGGGTTCGACCGAGGAGCGCATCGAAGCGCTTGATGCGCATTTGTGGACCTACCGCGACGATGGCTTTCTCCCACACGGCACGTGGCGCGAATCCGAGGCGGCACAGCAACCGGTGTTGCTCACCCTCAATGACGGCAATCCAAATGGCGCAACCGTTCGCTTCCTAGTCGACCGCGCACCGCTTCCCGTTGATATCGAACGGTATCAGCGGATTGTGCTGGTGTTCGATGGCGAAGACGATGAAGCAGTGGCCGCGGCACGTGCGCACTGGTCCGAAGTCCGGGCGAAAGGTTTCGAGGCAACCTACTGGCAAGCGGACGAACAAGGGCGCTGGGCGAAAAAGAGCTGAAGGAAGGGAACAACCCAGGGGTTCCGGGCGCCGGATTGGTCGGTCAATGCACCATCAGCCAATGGCCGACCATTCGGTAACCCTTTGGACGACACGGGCTTGCAGCGCGCCATTGTGATGACGCAAAATACGTTTTAAGGGACAAGCAGATAAGTCATTCGGGATCGGAAGTTTGTCGCGTCACCGCGCTTCCCTCAGCTTTGCGCTCGCCTGCAGTGCCGTACTCCTCGTCGGCGGCTGTAAGAGTTCGACGCATATTTTCGAGGATCAGAACGAAGGCGGATTTCTTAAGTCGGCGAATATCTTCAACAAACCGGACTGGGCGCGTCCTAGTACGGAAAAAGTCAGCTTAGGTCCGCAAGGTCCGGTGGGCGCGGAAGACCTGGTGGGCGCCGATGGCCAGTGCGCCCCACCGCCCGCAGCGACCGTGCAAGCAGCAGAGCCGCCGCCAGCCCAATCTGCGGCGCCTGCCGATGCCAACCGCGAAGTCGGCTCGGTCGCCGGTCCAGCGGCGCCGACGCGCACTGCGGCTGGTGCAGATCCAAGCCTTCAGAAACTTGAGCCGACAATGCCTCAGGTTGCTGGCGGTATCGCCCTCGGCATGACGGAATGCCAAGCGGTGCAGCGGGCGGGCATCCCGGCCAACGTAGCGATCAGCGCCGGCGACAAAGGTGAGCGCAGGGCGGTTCTGAGTTTTCTCAGTGGGCCTTGGCCAGGAATTTACACATTTGCCGACGGCAGGCTGAAAGTCATCGACCGCGCGCCTGAGCAGCCAAAGCCTGCCGCCCCGGCCAAGAAGACGCCAAAGAAAAAATCCGGCGCGCCAAAGACCGCGAGCCAGAATTTGGAGCGCAGCTACGTCCAGTAAGGCATATTAGCCGATTGTTCGCAACGCGCCTTCGCCGGTCTCGCGTTGGTAGATGATCAAATCAAAACTTGGCGTTCTGTCATTGCCCAGTATGCGGCTGACCAGTGCGTGAGCCTGGCCGCGATGATGGGTCTGATGATTGAAGAAATGGTCGAGCGCCGGCGCGAGTATCTGCTCGATGTCCTGCGGATTGACGAAGGTCCGATATCGGATGGGTTTTGAGAGATCGCTCTCATTCAGGCTTCCGACGTAGTCGCGGATCCGAGCATCTTCAGAGCGACGCGCTTGGCGCAACAGGAGGAAATCGTCGTAAAGGATTGCATCAAGACCCGGCGGGACCTCGCCCCGAGCGGTAAAACGCCGCATCCAGATGCGGTCACCCACAAGCAAATGGTTGAGTGTACCGTGGAGTGACCGGAAATAAGCACCTCGATCGGCTCGGTATTCGGCGTCGGGAATCTGGGCGGCGGCCTCGTAGAGACGCTCATTGCACCAGGCATTGTATCCGGCGAACATCCGGTAGCGGGCCAGCATTTTCTGTCTCCTGCGCGACATTTCCCGTCAATGAGGGCCGATCTTGCCGCCTGAAATGCCCCCCGGTATAAGCCGCGCCATCCGGTCTCGCCAATGAAACCCCTTAAACTCATCGATTAGTTCCAGTGAAGGACAGTAGGATGGCTGTAGAGCGCACTTTTTCGATTCTGAAGCCCGATGCGACCGAACGCAATTTGACCGGCGCGATCAACGCCATCATCGAAAAGGCCGGCCTGCGAATTGTGGCCCAGAAGCGCGTGCGGATTTCGCGCGAGCAGGCGGAGAGATTCTATGCCGTGCATCGCGAACGGCTGTTTTTTCGCGAGCTGGTCGAATTCATGATCTCGGGTCCCGTCGTGGTGCAGGTTCTCGAGGGCGAGAAGGCGATTGCTCGATATCGCGAGGTCATGGGGGCTACGGATCCTGCAAAGGCGGCTGACGGGACGATCCGTAAAATCCACGCTAGGTCAATCGGAGAAAACTCCGTTCACGGCTCGGACGCGCCTGACACCGCGGTGCGGGAAATTGCGCAATTCTTTTCGGACAACGAAATCGTCGGATAGAGGCAGCGCGTAGATTCGGAAATCGCAAGGGCGCTATTTGCCCTTGCCAAGACAAACCGCGAGCATCAGAACGCGGTACAGGGGAGGAGAGACAAGTGGGTTCGATGGCACAGCTTTTGGATCCTGCGGGCTGGTGGGCGCTGGTCAGCTCCGGCTGGAACGACATAGGCCATACCGAGTTTTGGATCGCGCTCGCCAAGATCATGTGGATCAACATTCTGCTGTCGGGCGACAACGCAGTTGTTATCGCGATGGCGTGCCGCGGACTTCCACACCGTCAGCGGGTCTGGGGCATGATCCTTGGTGCGGGCGTCGCAGTCGGACTGCGGATCATTTTTACCGGCGTCGTCGCATCGTTGATGCTTCTGCCTTACCTCAAAATCGTGGGTGGCCTTGCTCTGTTCTACATCGCGGCAAAGCTTCTCGTGCCGGACGATCCGGACGAGAGCGAGGCCGAAGCGGCCGAGCATCTCTGGCGTGCTGTCCGTATCGTTGCGATCGCCGATATCATTATGAGTCTTGATAACGTAATAGCGATCGCGGCTGCGGCAGGCGGTAACATGGCGCTGCTCGTGATTGGCCTCGGCATCAGCATTCCGTTGATAGTCGCCGGCGCCGCTTTGATCATGTCCCTGCTTGATCGATTCCCGATCCTGGTTTGGGCCGGTGCCGCTTTGCTCGGCTGGATTGTGGGCGAAGTTATCGCGACCGATCCGGTGATCGCGAACTGGCTGACCAGCCAGTACGGAGCGGCGACAGCCCACAAGGTTGAAATCGGCTCAGCCGCAGTGGGTGCTGCGCTGGTGTTGCTGGTCGGAGGCCTCTGGCGGCGGTCCAAGCTTCAGCCGGAAAGCGAAACTTAGCTCGGTCACGCCAATCGGCTATAGTGGGAGCGATGAATCAAGCCGTCCGGCTCCCAAAAGCGATGCGGATCGGTCATTCGGCCTGTCCGCACGACTGCCCGTCGACCTGCGCGCTCGACGTCGAAATCCTCGATGAGCGCACCATCGGGCGCGTGCACGGGGCCAAGGATAACGACTACACCGCGGGAGTCATCTGCGCCAAGGTCGCGCGCTACGCCGAACGCCAGCACCACCCAGATCGTCTGCTGCATCCGTTGCGTCGCGTCGGCCCGAAGGGCTCCGCTCAGTTTGCGCCCATCTCCTGGGACGACGCGCTCGATCTCGTCGCCGAGAAATTCATCGAAGCGGAGCGGCGCCACGGCGCGGAGAGCGTCTGGCCCTACTACTACGCCGGAACAATGGGCCTGGTGATGCGCGACGGCATCAATCGCCTGCGCCACGTGAAAAAGTATTCCGGATTTCACTCGACGATCTGCGTCAATCCTGCTTACGCAGGCTATG
>JBEVFG010000112.1:0-3465 GCA_040512415.1 Pseudolabrys sp.
TTATGCCGGTGTCCCGCCTCACCATATTGGTCCTACTGGCAGGCCTGCTTGCTTCTCCGGCCGGGGCCGCGGACGCGCCTTCCCAGGACTCGTGCCTGACAAAGGCGGAGCAACGCGCCGCTGTTAGTGCCAATAAGGCAATTTCACTTGCCCAGGCCATCAAAGTGCTTCGGGAACACCGCCGTTATTCCGAGGTTGTCCGGGCCAGGCTGTGCCGGCACGACCAGAAACTGGTCTATGTGCTGACTCTGCTCGGCCGTAGTGGCAAAGTGGTCACCGCGACCATTGATGCAGTGAACGGCGAGTACCAGCTTGGCCGCTCAGCGGAGAAGTGACCCGTGCGCCTCCTCGTGATCGAGGACGACCCAGATCTCAATCGTCAACTTGCCACCGCGCTGACGGACGCCGGGTACGTCGTCGACCGCGCGTTCGATGGCGAGGAAGGCCACTATCTGGGCGAATCGGAACCTTACGATGCGGTCATTCTGGACATCGGTCTACCGAAGATGGATGGCATTTCCGTCCTCGAGGCGTGGCGTCGCACTGGCCGCGCGATGCCCGTGCTCATGCTGACTGCGCGCGACCGCTGGAGCGACAAGGTTCAGGGTTTCGATGCAGGCGCTGATGATTATGTGGCCAAGCCTTTTCATCTCGAGGAAGTGCTCGCGCGCGTTCGCGCGCTACTGCGTCGCTCCGCCGGCCACGCAAAAAGCGAATTCAACTGCGGTCCTGTCCGGCTCGATACCCGCACTGGCCGTGTTTCAGTCAATGGGAATCCGGTCAAGCTCACAAGCCACGAATACCGGTTGCTTGCGTATTTGATGCATCATACCGGTCGCGTGGTGTCGCGCACCGAACTGGTCGAACATCTCTACGACCAGGATTTCGATCGCGACTCAAATACCATCGAAGTGTTTGTCGGCCGCATTCGCAAGAAGCTCGGCGTCGAGATCATCCAGACGGTGCGGGGCCTGGGATATTTGCTCACGCCGCCCGACGCACGTTGACATGCACGCCAATTCGCTCGCGCTTCGCCTCTTCCTGTCAGCCACCGCCTGGACGGTGATCATTTTGCTCGTTACCGGCGTTGTCCTGTCGTCCCTTTACAGGCAGGCGGTCGAGCGTGCATTCGACCGCCGGCTCGGCGTCTATCTCCGTACGCTGGTCGCCGACATCGCGTCGCCAGAAGAGACCGGAGAAAAATTCCCGCAGTCCCTGGGTGAACCGCTGTTCGAGTTACCACTGTCCGGCTGGTACTGGCAGGTGACGCGCGTTGATCCGGGCAAGGCCGAAGTTCGATCGTCACGTTCGTTGTGGGACGGCGGCTTGCCGCACTTGCGGGACCAGGGCACTCCCGGCAGTGCGGACGGCTCGCGCGCCGGCTATGTCGGCGGACCGGAAGATCAGCGCCTGCGTCTCGTCGAGCGCAATGTCGATCTGGGCGACGAGGGGCACTATCTTGTCGCCGTAGCGGGCGATGCTGCTGAAATTTCGGACGAAACGCGCTCGTTCGACCAGGCGCTGATCATCACATTTTCCATTCTTGCGGCAGTTCTGCTTCTCACGACGACATTCCAAGTCCGTTTCGGCCTTGCGCCGCTCAAACGCATCACCGATGGGCTCGCCGCCATTCGATCTGGCAGTGCCGAGCGTCTGAGCGGAAAATTCCCCGAAGAGATCGCCCCGCTCGCTCGCGAGACGAACGCATTGATCGAGACCAACAGGGAGATTGTCGAGCGGGCCCGGACGCACGTTGGAAATCTGGCGCATGCGCTGAAGACCCCTCTCTCGGTGATGGTGAACGAGGCCACGGCGCACGGCACTGAGCCGTTTGGCCAGAAGATTCTGGAGCAGGCCGATATCATGCGAGATCAGGTAGCGCGGCATCTCGAGCGGGCACGCCTCGCTGCAAGGTTGACGGTCGTCGGATCGGTTACGCAGGTTGCACCCGTCGTGACGGCGCTTGCGCGCACCATGGAAAAGATTCATCGCGACAAGAATCTGACAATTGATGTCCATGCCGACGAAACTGCACAATTTCACGGCGAGCGCCCCGATCTGGAAGAGATGGTCGGAAATCTTGTCGACAACGCCTGCAAATGGGCGACATCGCGTGTTGCGATTGAGGTCGTGCGGGAAAGCCCTGATGCAGCGAGCGAACGCCAGGTTGTGCGGGTCATTGTCGACGACGATGGGCGCGGACTCTCGCCGTCCGAGCGCGAACAAGTGGCCAAGCGCGGGAGTAGGCTCGACGAGACGAAGCCGGGATCCGGCCTGGGCCTTTCGATAGTGCTTGAGCTCGCCGGGCTTTATGGTGGCGGACTGACGTTCGGGGCGGCGCCGCTCGGCGGGCTGCGCGCCGAGTTGGTGTTGCCGGCCGCATGAGCGGCTGCCGATTTGTCGCCGCCGGAGTTTTGCCCCAATCCTAGCCTCCCGATAGCATGACCTTGCAGATGGCAGGTTCAGGGGTTCCTTGGGGGTCCAAAATGTCGGCATTCAAAATTGCTGCCTTGGCCGTTGCGGGTGCCATTCTCACGGGATGTGCCGGCAGCCCGGACGGGATGGGCCCCGGTCCCAAGGAAAACACAGGCACCTTGCTTGGCGCATTGGGAGGCGCGGCCATTGGCTCTCAATTCGGTGGCGGCACCGGCGGGCATATCGCCGGAGCACTTATTGGCGCCGGAATCGGCGGCCTGGTCGGTAATCGAATCGGCGCCGCACTTGATGATGACGACAAGGAGCGCGCCTACGCCGCGCAGATGGACGCACTTGAGCGCGGCCAGCCCGGCGCGCCGGTGTCCTGGCGCAATCCGGATTCCGGGCGCTACGGCACGATCGTTCCCGGGCCTCAATATCAGCAGGCCGGCCGTAATTGCCGCTCCTATACCCACACGGTTTATATCGACGGGCAACCGCAAACCGCCCGCGGGACGGCTTGCCGCAATCCGGACGGCACCTGGACGGCCGTCGGGTAGGTTCAAATTACACTTAATAACTTCTTAACTAGAGCGGCTTTTAAGAGAGATTAGATAGGATTAAATGCTGTAAAGTTTTTCAGTGAAATCAACGGCTTGCTGGACTCCGGCCCTTGATGTGGCTAACTGATTTTCAGGCCACTTCATTAGCCAGGAGTTAGCTCGAGATGGCGCGACCGCGCAGAGACGGACTTCCTTCGAGCCCACCGAACAAGCGGAAGCTCACGGATCAATTCATCGGCGGCATCTCTTCAGATGCGCGCACCATCGTTTGGGATACCAAGGTCGGCGGGCTGGCGCTCGCCGTCTATCCAACAGGGCGGAAGGTCTTCAAGTGCGTCTATCCGTTTCAAGGACGGACGCGCTGGTACACGATCGGGAGGGCCGACGCGGTCAATCTAAAAGACGCTCGGAAGTTGGCAGGGCAGGTTCTCCTCCAGGTGGCGACCGACGTCGATCCTCAGGCAGAGCGAAGGGCCGCGAGAAGCCG
>JBEVFG010000113.1:0-3019 GCA_040512415.1 Pseudolabrys sp.
GGCATCGAAAAAGCCGCGGACGCCGTGGCACTGGTGAGCATGGGATGCGACTACGGCCAAGGATATCTGCTGGGCCAGCCGATGCCGCAGGAGTGTTTCGTTTCGCTTTTGCGCCAACGCGCGGCGACGCAGGGGCTCAGCCTGGAAGGCGCCGCCGCTGCCGAAAAACGGCCGGCCTGATCCGCAAAATTTCGCTGACCGAAGTTCTAGTGCGTCCAGGGATCGCGACGCTTGAAAGAAAAATTGTCCGCGTAGGACATTGTCCGCCGCTTGAGCGGAGCCGCGTCGAACACCTCATAGGCGAGCTTATGCCGCTCGCAATATGCCACCGCCTCCTCTTTCGAGTCGAACCGCAACCGCAGCTGCTGCCGCATGTCGCTGGATGACGTCCAGCCCATCAGCGGCTCGACCCGGCGCGGTGCCTCCGGCTCGAAATCGAGCACCCAGCCTTTGGTATTGCCAAAGCCTGACTGCATGGCGGTCTTCGCGGGCTGATAGATCCTGGCAGCCATGGAGGTTCCTGCGTGAGATCAATACGATAGCTGGTCGGGGCAGCAGGATTTGAACCTGCGACCTTCTGCTCCCAAAGCAGACGCGCTACCAGACTGCGCTATGCCCCGCCGGGAAACAGGGGTTCGATACACGCTTCGCTATAGCCCGGCAAGCAAGGCTCAGCGCGCGCGGAAGATCGGCGAGGCAACGCGGTCACCCGGCGCGATGCCGAGCTTGCGCGACGTGCCGCCGATGACCTCCAGAACCGCACGCACCGCTCCGCGCGACGGTATCATTCGCGTCGACAAAGGCACGGTGTTTTCCTCGATCCGCAGGATCTGTCCGTCGCCGCGGATGAAAATCATGTCGAGCGGGATATAGGTATTCTGCATCCAGAAGCTGACCTCCTGGTCGCGGTGAAAATCGAACAGCATGCCGCGGCCTTCGGGCAGCTCCCTGCGGTACATGAGCCCTTTTGCCCGGTCCGCATCATTGTCGACAATCTCAACCAAGAAGATGTGAACGCCGGTCTTGCTCGCGATCTCGAGCGTCTGCTCACCGGCCGCCCAGCTGGGGCCGAATGCGAGGAACAACGAGAGGATGACGCCGATCGAGCCGAGGCGGACCATGGGCTGGCCTTTACGCGGCCTCGCCAAAGCCGGCAATTGGAAAATAGACGCCGACTAGTGCGATGCGGGTCCGAGCGAGCCGCCGTCCGGGCGGACCTCGGCGGCCATCAGCCCTTTGGGACCCGGCCCAAAGCGGACGAGTACGGTCTGACCCGGCCGCAGTTCGGCAAAGCCATAGCGGCGCAGGGTTTCCATGTGGACGAAAATATCGGGCGTACCCTCGCCCCGGGTAAGAAAGCCGAAGCCGCGCAGCCGGTTGAACCATTTGACCTGCGCACGCTCAAGCCCACTGGTTGGGGTGACGGTGACGTGGGTGCGCGGCGGCGGCATTTGCGCCGGGTGCACCGCAGTCGACTCGTCCATGGAGACGATCCGGAATGCCTGAAGGCCTTTCGACCGCTGCAGGACCTCGCAAATGACCCGCGCGCCCTCATAGGCGGTCTGATAGCCGTCACGGCGCAGGCAGGTCACATGCAAAAGGACGTCGGGCATTCCGTTGTCGGGGATGATGAACCCAAATCCCTTCGCAACATCGAACCACTTTATGACGCCCGACAACTCGATGAGATTGGTCGCCGTATCATCGACGATTTCTCTGACCGTCCCTGGTCGGAGATTGGTCCCAGACATTTTCGGTTCGATCCCGTCCGACGCCATGAAAGTGCTTCAACGAATCCTGAGGAATCGAATTTAACACTCGCCCTCGAACCGCAAAGTGCAAAATGCGCTTGCACACAGCCCTGTGCACAGCGCAGCACTGTCCGAATCAGTGGGCGATGAAGGGTCCGAGCACGTCGCCGATGTCACCGCGTACCACCAGATCGGCGAGATCGTCGAAGTCCGTCGGCTCACGATTGATGATGACAAGCGTCGCGCCGGCTCGCTTCGCCGTCAGAGGAAATCCCGCCGCCGGCCACACGACCAGCGACGACCCGATAGCGAGGAAAAGGCTGCAATTACTGGCTAATTTGTCAGCCCGCTCCATGGCTTCGGCCGGCATCGCCTGGCCGAAGGAAACGGTTGCGGTCTTGATGTAGCCACCACAGTCGCAGTCGGGAGCGCGATTGCCCGCGGTCTCGAATTTTTTCCTCACCCATGGCAACTCATAGCGCTCACCGCAGTCGAGGCAGGTGGCGTAGGTGGTGTTGCCATGCAGCTCGACGATGTCCTTCGCTGCAATGCCCGATGCCTGATGGAGATTGTCAATGTTCTGCGTGATCAAGCCCGGCACCTTGCCCGCGCGATAGAGGCTCGCGATTGCCCGATGGCCGCGACCGGGTTTCGCCCCACCAAATTGGTCCTCCATGGCGAAGCGCCGGCGCCAGGACTCGTTCCGCATCTCACGATCTGCAATGAAGGCGTCGAAGGGGATCGGCTGGTACTTCGTCCATATCCCGCCGGGAGAACGAAAGTCGGGGATACCGCATTCGGTGGAGATCCCCGCCCCTGTGAATGGGACGATCGCCTGGGCCTCTTCGATCAGGTCGCGAAGGCTGGAGATTGCCGTTGGAAGATCGGGCGTGATCATAGCTATATTGTGCGTGCCGTCTGTCAGTCAGTGAGGTTTAGCCCATGCGATACCTGCACACCATGCTCCGCGTCCGCGATCTGGATGCCGCTCTCGATTTTTATTGCAACAAGCTCGGCCTGAAAGAAACGCGCCGGCGCGTCGACGAAAAAAACCGCTACACGCTCGTGTTCGTGGCTGCGCCCGGCGACGAAAAGCTGGTCGAGGACAGCAAGAAAACGGGCCGGCCGGGGCTGGAAGTCGAGCTCACCTACAACTGGGATACTGAGGACTACGGCGAGGCCCGCTATTTCGGGCATCTCGCCTACGAGGTCGACGACATCTACGAGACCTGCGACCGCCTGATGAAGGCGGGCGTCACCATCAACCG
>JBEVFG010000114.1:0-4061 GCA_040512415.1 Pseudolabrys sp.
TTTATTTGCAGCAAAACCCGGCCTTGTCCAAAGACCTCAACGAGATCGCCACGCAGATGCGCGCGGATCTGCAGCCGCGCTTCAGCGAACTCACTGAGGAAGTGGCGCGCCTCTACGCGGCCAACTTCACCGAGCAGGAGCTCAAGGACATTCTTGCGTTCTATAAGACCACGGCGGGCAAGAAGCTTCTCGCGGAGCAGCCGAAGATTATCGATTCTAGCATGAAGTTCGCGCAAGACTGGGCGAACAATCTTTCCGATCAGGTGATCGCAAAGATGCGCGACGAGCTGAAAAAGCGAGGTCACGCGCTTTGAAAGACCGTAACCGGAGATCGCGCAAAGCAATCCCGGTTGGTGCCGGCGGCGACTGATGGCGGACCACGACGTCGATCTTTTCGTTATTGGAGCAGGATCCGGAGGCGTGCGGGCGGCGCGCGTCGCCGCCAGTTATGGCGCCCGCGTGATGGCCGCCGAGGAATATCGGGTTGGCGGGACATGCGTCATCCGCGGTTGTGTGCCGAAAAAGCTTCTTGTCTACGCGTCGCGATTTTCCCACGAATTTGAAGATGCGGCTGGTTACGGCTGGACGGTGGCGGATCCAACGTTTCATTGGTCCGCGCTGATTGCCAACAAAGATCGCGAGATTGCACGGCTGGAAGCCGCATACACAGCTACTCTTGAGCGCTACAATGTCGCGTTGGTGAAAGCCCGTGCCGTTCTTGAGGACGCGCATACTGTTCGTCTCGCGACCGGTGCAAGCGTGCGCGCGAAAACGATTTTGATTTCAACCGGAGCGTGGCCGCATATGGGACCGAAGATCCCTGGTCTCGAGCACGCAATCTCGTCGAACGAAGCCTTTCATTTGCCCGAACTGCCGCGACGCATCGTGGTACAGGGCGGCGGGTATATTGCCGTCGAGTTCGCCTGCATTTTTGCAGGGCTAGGTAGCGAGGTCACACTAGTCTATCGCGGAGAGAATATCCTCCGTGGATTTGATGACGATGTACGAGAGCACTTGCGCAATGAAATGCGAAGCCGCGACATCACAGTGACTTGCGGCCACACTGTCACGGAGATTCAGAAGACCGGCGAAGAATTTGTCGCGCGCCTCTCCGACAAGAGCACAATCAAATCAGACAAGGTCATGTTTGCGATTGGCCGCCATCCGAACGTGAGCGGCTTCGGGTTGGAAGGTCTGGGGATCAAGATCTCCGGCCACGGCGGCATCGAAGTCGACGAATTCTCGAGGACTTCGGTTTCCAATATTTATGCCGTTGGCGACGTTACAAACCGCGTCAATCTTACCCCCGTGGCCATCCGCGAAGGTCATGCTTTCGCTGATACGGTATTCGGTGGCAAGCCGACGCCGGTCGATCACACCAATGTGCCGACCGCGGTTTTCTCCGAACCCGAGATAGGCGTCATAGGACTGACGGAGACCCAGGCGCGCGAACGCTTGGCAAAGCTCGATGTCTACAAAACCACATTTCGTCCAATGAAGGCGACGCTTTCCGGCCGCAACACACGCACATTCATGAAATTGCTGGTGGATGGCACGACCGATCGCGTTGTCGGGTGCCATATCGTCGGGCCGGATGCGGGCGAACTGATCCAGGTTGTCGGAGTCGCCGTGAAGATGGGCGCGACCAAGGCAGACTTCGATGCCACTATGGCTGTGCATCCAACGGCGGCCGAAGAACTTGTCACGATGCGCGAAAAAGCCATGAGCTATGGGCAGCGCGCGGCGGAATAGCGTTTAAATAACCGAATTCTGCGGAAAAACTGGCCACTTGAGGGCGCCCTCGTGTATAAGGCCGCCCAAATCCTGGAGTAGTGCGTAATGGCGGAACGTTGGACGCCCGACAGCTGGCGCAAGAAGCCAATTCAGCAGGTCCCGGACTATCCGGACCGGCAGGCTTTGGCCGACGTCGAAAAGCAGCTGGCGACATTCCCGCCGCTGGTTTTTGCCGGCGAAGCGCGAAACCTGAAGAAGCAGTTGGCGCGGGTCGCCAACGGCCAGGCTTTCCTGTTGCAGGGCGGCGATTGTGCGGAAAGCTTTGCCGAGCATGGCGCCAACAATATCCGCGATTTTTTCCGGATGTTTCTGCAGATGGCGGTCGTGTTGACGTATGCAGCCGCTTTACCGGTCGTAAAAGTCGGCCGAATTGCTGGGCAGTTTGCCAAGCCGCGTTCGTCGCCGACGGAGAAACGCGGCGGCAAGGAATTGCCGAGCTATCGCGGCGATATCATCAACGACTACGCTTTCACCGAGCAGGCCCGCCGACCGGATCCGCGCCGGCAGATCGAAGCCTATCGGCAATCGGCCGCCACGCTGAACTTGCTGCGTGCCTTTGCACAAGGCGGCTACGCCAATCTTGGAAGCGTGCGTCAGTGGATGCTTGGGTTTGTAAAGGACAGTCCACAATCGCGGCGTTACGTCGAGCTGTCGGATCGGATCTCGGAAGCGCTTGGCTTCATGCAGGCCTGCGGGCTTGATCTCGAAAGTCATCCCGAACTACGGACGACCGATTTCTACACGAGCCACGAATCCCTGCTTTTGGGGTTTGAGGAAGCGTTCACCCGTGTCGATTCAACGACCGGCGATTGGTACGCAACGTCAGGCCATATGATTTGGATTGGCGATCGGACACGTCAACATGACCACGCGCATATCGAATATGCGCGCGGAATTAAAAATCCGATCGGATTGAAGTGCGGTCCGTCGCTGAAGGCCGACGATCTTCTCCGATTGATCGACGTCCTCAATCCCGACAACGAACCTGGGCGGCTGACGTTGATTGGCCGCTTCGGTGCCGAAAAAGTCGGTGATCTCCTGCCGCCGCTTATCCGCGCGGTCAAGCGTGAAGGACGGGTCGTGCTGTGGTCCTGCGATCCGATGCACGGAAACACGATTACGTCCGCCACCGGATACAAGACTCGTCCTTTCGACCTGATCCTCAACGAGGTCCGCAGATTTTTCGAGGTGCATCAAGCCGAGGGCAGTTACGCCGGCGGCGTTCACCTTGAGATGACTGGCCAGAATGTGACTGAATGCACCGGCGGCGCCCGTGCCATCACGGAAGCCGATCTCAACGACCGGTATCACACGGTCTGCGATCCGCGACTTAACGCAGAGCAGGCGATTGATCTTGCATTCCTGCTTGCCGAACTGCTCAAGAAAGAGCGCTCGACCCAGCTTAAGCCGATGTCGGCGGCAGGGAGACTCTGAAAAACACAGAAATAGCCGGGCACTACGCCGGTCGGCTATGCGGGAAACCCCATTGCGGGGCTGGATGCCAACGCGGTAGAGCATTCCAATGAGCGCTCGACCTGCTGAAAAGCTTTCAATCGCTGTTGCGCAGCTCAACTCGACAGTTGGCGACATTATTGGCAACGTCGAGAAGGCTCGCGCGGCGCGCGCGACCGCGGCCGCCCAAGGCGCCGACATCGTCGTCTTCCCGGAGCTGTTCATCGCGGGCTATCCGCCGGAAGACCTAGTGCTCAAGCCGGCATTTCAAGCCGGCTGCCGACTTGCCATTGAAACTCTCGCGCGCGAGACGTCTGCCGACGGTCCGGCCTTGCTGGTCGGCACGCCTTGGCTGGATGCCGGCAAGCTGTACAACGCTGTTGCTCTTCTCGAAGGCGGTGCAATCACCGCACTGCGCTACAAGGTCGATCTGCCGAACTATGGCGTGTTCGACGAAAAGCGCGTATTCACGCCGGGACCGATGCCCGGCCCCGTTAACTTTCGCGGCGTGCGTCTCGGCATTCCAATTTGTGAGGATATCTGGGGCGCGGAAGTCGTCGAATGTCTTGCCGAAACCGGCGCGGAAATGCTCGTGGTGCCCAATGGTTCCCCTTACTGGAGGCAGAAAGGCGACGTGCGGATCAACATCGCCGTCGCGCGTGTGACCGAGCAGGGGCTTCCAACGATCTATGTCAACCAGGTCGGTGGTCAGGATGAACTCGTATTCGATGGGGTTTCGTTCGGCCTGCACGCGGATTGCTCGCTTGCATTCCAGTTCGCGGCATTTCAGGAAACGGTTGCAACCACGCATTGGG
>JBEVFG010000115.1:0-3554 GCA_040512415.1 Pseudolabrys sp.
CGCTCCTGCGCAACGACGTCCAGATGCAGGTCGATTTTCCGCCGGCGGTGCAAGGGCAGGTCAATGACGGCAAGATCCGTGTCCTGGCGACATCGAGCCCGAAACCGTCGCCGCTGCTCAAGGGCGTACCGACAGTCGATCAGGCGGGCGTGAAAGGCTTCGAGGTGATTTCCTGGACCGCGGTTGGCGCGCCGAAGGGCACGCCCAAAGAGGTTATCGCCACGATGAGCAAGGCGATGCACGAAGTGCTCGACATGCCGGACGTGAAGGAACAGTTCGCCAAGGTCGGCGTGCTCGCGCACGCCAGTTCGCCTGACGAGATGATGAGCAGACTGACCGGCGACATCAAGAAATGGAACGACGTGATCGACAAGGCGGGTATTCCGCGAAAGTAAGCACGTAAAGGTCGGAATGCAGAAGAAGAAACTCTCAGTCGCGATCGTCGGCGCCGGGATGGGCGGACTGGCGGTCGCGGCGACGCTGCGGCGTGTCGGTATCGACGTCCAGGTTTACGAGCAGGCAGCGCGTTTTGCGCGCATCGGCGCCGGCATCCAGATGATGCCGAACTCGATGAAGGTCCTGCGCGGCATCGGCGTCGAAGACCGGCTGCGCGCGACGTCGTTCGCGCCCTATTCGCATCTCAACCGCATTGCGGATACTGGCGAGGTGACGCGCGAATTGCCGATGCCGGAAAGTCTCTACAACGCGCCTTATCTATGCATGCATCGCGCCGACTTGCACGATGCCCTCGCATCCGTCGTGCCGTCCGAGATCATCCATCTCAACAAGAAGCTGGTCGGGCTCGATCAGGCCGGCGGGCGGGTGACGCTGCGCTTCGAGGACGGCAGCACCGCCAGCGCCGATGCGGTTGTGGGCGCCGATGGCGTGCATTCGGTCGCGCGCGATATCGTGGTCGGGCCGGACGCGTCGATCCACAAGGGTCGCATCGCCTACCGCGCGGTATTTCCGTCCAGGCTGATGGGCGGCTTCGACATCGGGTCTTCGCGAACGAAATGGTGGGGCGCCGACCGCCACATCGTCATCTACTACACCAACAAAGCAAAGGGCGAAGTCTACTTCGTCACCAGTGTGCCGGAGCCCGCCGAATGGCTTACGCGTGAGTCCTGGTCCGCGAAAGGCGACGTCAAGGAACTACGCGCGGCCTACGAAGGGTTTCACCAGGACGTCCTCAACGTGCTCAACGCCTGCCCGGACTGCCACAAGTGGGCGATCCTAGAGCGCGAGCCGCTGCGGCGCTGGAGCGATGGGCGCGTCGTGCTGCTCGGCGACTCCGCGCATCCGATGACGCCTTACATGGCGCAGGGCGCAGCGACGTCGATCGAGGATGCGGCCATTCTTGCGCGTTGTCTCGATGCGGTGAATGGCGAAGATATCGAAGGCGCGTTCAAGCGCTACGAGGCGCATCGCAAGCCGAGGACATCGGTGGTCCAGGCAATATCGAGTGCCAATACCTGGATGCGCGAGGGCGACGGCGACACCAGCTGGCTATACGGCTACGACGCCTGGAACGCCAATCTCGATCGGCCGGCATCCAATCCGCAGATGAAGGCGGCCTAGTTACGGCCCGCCATACAGCCAGGCGATGCCCTCGTAGCTTTCTTCCGGCGTGCGCGGCGACAGCGCCATCTCGCGCAGCTCGGCGGTGACGCCGCGCGCGTGGTAGACCTCGCCATAGACGCGCGCCATGATCTGCGTACGTCCCGTCCGCAAATAGCGCTCCTGCTGGTAGGCTTTGAAGGCCGTCGCCGGATCGTCAGGCGAGGCCGCGACTTTCTCGGCGAGAACGATTGCATCCTCGGTCGCCATGCAGGCACCCTGCGCGAGATATTGCAGCATCGGGTGCGCGGCATCGCCGAGCAAGGTGACGCGACCTTTCGACCAGTTCTTCACCGGCTCGCGGTCGCAGAGTACCCACATGCGCCAGGTCTCGATCCGCTCGAGCATGCGCTGCACCTGCGGCACCTGCATCTTGAAGTGCTGCCACATCACGTCCTTGCTGCCTTCGGCGTTCCATCCTTCCTCGTAGTGATCGGAGTGGAAGACCGCAACGAGGTTGTAGAGCTCGCCGCGCCGCAGCGGGTAGTGCACGAAATGCGTGCGCGGGCCGGCCCAGAGCACGACGTCGGGCCGCCAGAGATCTTTCGGCACATCCTCGCGCTTGAGCACGCCGCGATAGGCGATATGCCCGGAGACGCGCGGTTTGCCGTCGCCGACCAAATCTTCGCGGATTTTCGACCACATGCCGTCGCAGCCGATCAGCGCGCAGCCTTCGACAGTTTCACCGTTGTTGAGCGTGACGCTGACGCTGTCGCCATGATCCTTGTAGGCGTCGACGCGCCGGCTCGTCTCCAGCGTGATCAGGTTGCTGCCCTGACAGGCTTTTAGAAAGGCACTGTGGATGTCGGCCCGATGGGTCACCGCGTAAGGCTGGCCGAACCGTTTGAAGAAAGCATCACCCAAAGGGATATTGGTGATGAGCTTGCCGGTGAGCGCGTCGCGCATTTCCTGCGCGGGAGGACGGTGCGCGTCGGCCAGGATTGCATCCTTCAGGCCGACCTTTTCGAGCACGCGAAAGATATTGGGTCCCAGCTGGATGCCGGCGCCCACCTCGCGGAATTCCGGCGACTGTTCGAAAAGGCGTACCGGGAAGCCCTTGTGGGCAAGCGCGTAGGCTGTGATCAGGCCGCCGATGCCGCCGCCGGAAATGAGAAAGGGGGCGGAGCCATTCGTACGCGCCATGGGGTCACCTCAATCACCAACACAAGAGAGGCCGACCATAAAACCTGAACTGGCGCGACGCAAAGCATGTCGGGCATGAAAACATGACCCGCCTGCCCAGGGCAGGCCGGTCATGGCGGCGGCGGATTGCGCCGGCTACTTCGTGACTTGACTGCGAATTTCCCCGGTCTTGTTGGCGGCCGTGTGAATGTTCACGTACCACTTCCCGGCCATCAATTCCTCGGCCTGCGCGTCGGTCAGCGTTGCCGAGCCTTCGAAAGAGCCCTTGTCGGCGCCGGCGATCGGCACCACGACGGCGCCGTTCTTTCCGGCTTCGGCAGAATGGAAATGCGCAGCCCTTGCCGGCCCCGACAGACCGGTCACGCTGCCCTTCCAGGACAACTGCTTGCTCGTGGTATCAAAAGTGGCGGTCACGGAGCCGCTGCCTTTGCTGTCGACCGGCGGGACTTCGTTCGAGGACTTCAGGTCGGCCTTCAGATTGATCGAAGCGGCGAGAGCGGGCGCGGAGAGCAGGACCGAAGCGGTGCAGGCGAGGGCGGCCAGGCCTGACCGCACAAATGTCGTCGTCATAAAGGCTCCTCCCTAGGAATGCGGAATACGCATTACACAGGAGAAACACTCTATACCCGGAACTATTCCGGGACGAAATCCTCAATGAGAAGTCAGGGGAATCGACGTGCTGGAGAACTCGCCGCAGGCCTCGCATTCCCAGTGATGGCGAATCTCGCCGCCCTCGACGAATTCCGAGGAGACCGGTGCGACCATCACGTCCCCGCAGTGCGGGCACTGCGCAG
>JBEVFG010000116.1:0-5558 GCA_040512415.1 Pseudolabrys sp.
CAGCGATGCAAGATCGTACGCGGCCGGTCCCATCACTGCATCCTGAAAGTCGAGCAACCCGACGCGCGCAGCGCCTTCGCGTTCCGGCAACCACAGCAGGTTAGGCGAATGGAAGTCGCGCAGCACCCAGGTCTGCACGCCGCTCGTCAATGACAGGAGCAGCTCCTGCCAGTGCGATCGAAAAGCGTTGCGTTTGATGTCGTTGATTTTGACGCCGAGCTTGGGGAGGTACCAGTCAAGCAGCAGCTCGGCTTCGATCAGGAGAGCTTCCATATCGTAATGAGGCAATTGGTAGTCGACACCAGGCTCGACCGGCACGACGGCCGGCGGCGTATCGCCGTGCAACTCGGCCAGCAGGTCGGTCGCCGCCTCGTAGCGAGCTTCGATCGGTGCCGGCGGATCAGTTTCGACAAAAAGCTCCTCGCCGAGATCCTCGATCACCAGCAGTCCGGATTCGCGGTCGGCAGCGAAGATAGCCGGCGCGGAAAACCCGCGGCCGCGCAGGGCATGGGCCATCGCGATGAAAGGCGTGACGTTTTCGGCAAGATGCGCGATGGCACTGTAAGGCTTACCTTTGCGCACGGCCGGGCCATCCGGGCGTTTGGGGGAGTTCATGAAAATGTAGGTGGCGCCATCGCGGGTCAGCCGCTCATAGCTGCGCGTGGAGGCATCGCCCTGGATACGCCGGCGCGTTGCGCGGCCGTACCGGGTTCGATCGAGAAATCGACGCATTGCAACGATTCGTTCGACACGGGGGGCGAAGCGGCCGAAGCCGGTGATGCGGGCATTGCGCGCGTTGGCGCCTTGCTGCGGCGCCAGGGTAAATGCGACATCTAGCCGGTCGGCCGGCAAGAGTGCACCGGCGCGGTCAGGCCATTCAATCACCAGCACTGCGTCCTCTGCCGCATCCTCGAGGCCGATTTCGGCAAGTTCGGCCGGGCCGGACAACCGGTAGAGATCGGCGTGGACGAGCCTGAAACGCGGCAGCACATAGGTTTGCGTGAGCGTAAAGGTCGGGCTTGGCACCTCGATGCTCTCATCGCCGGCAAAGAAACGGATGAGAGCTCGGGCAAAAGTCGTCTTGCCGGCGCCGAGATCGCCGGACAGCGTAATTACGTCGCCGCGCTCGATCACTGCGGCGATATCCGCCATCAGCCGGTAAGTGCCTTCTTCGTCGGCCAAGGCCGCGTTGAAGTTGTAGTTGCTGGGTGCGGTAGGAAACATCGGATCATCCGATAGCGGATGTCGCTTTCTCACGCCAGAATCGCGTTCAATGCAATGAGCGGCTTACTGTTTCGCAAGGCCCGCCCGCTCAACGATTTCCTTCCAGACCGGCATTTCACGGACCATGCGCGCGTGCAGCTCACCCGGCCCCTCGTATTTCACGAGGAAGCCGGCTTTGAGCATTTTCTCCTTCACGTCCGGCTTCTGCAGGATCACGCGGGTCTCTTCGCTCAGCCGGTTGATGATATCTGGCGGTGTGCCCGCCGGCGCGAGAAACATTTGTGAAGTCTCGACCACCGCATTGGGGACCCCAGCCTCCTGTAGCGTCGGAACATCGGGCAGGTCGACCCAGTGCTCGGCACCGGTCTGCGCAAGCGCCTTGAGGGTGCCGGAACGGATATGGCCGATCTGCCTCGCTATGCTGACCGAGGCGATATCGGTTGTTCCCTGCAGGGCCGCCTGAAGCGAAGGCGCCGCCCCGCTATAGGGCACGTGCGTCATGTCGACGCCGCCACGCAGCTTCAACAACTCTACGGCGAGCTGCGAAACGCTGCCGAGTCCGGCCGTTGCGTAAGTGATCTTGCCTGGATTGGCTCTTGCTTTTGCAATGAGGTCCGCAATGCTCGAGATGCCGGAAGCTGGGCGCGTTATGATGGCGTTGGGCGCCGCGCCCAGATAGGCGATCGGCGCAAAATCCTTGAGCGGATCGTAGGCAACTTTAGTGACGCTCGGGTTGATCAACACAACCCCGGTCACGACCACCAGTGTGTAGCCATCGGCCGCTGCCCTTGCACCTGCCGCGAGACCGATGTTGCCGACTGCGCCGGCCCGATTTTCGACGATGACGTTCTGCCCGAGCTTTGGCGCGAGCTCGGTCGCCAGCAGTCTGCCGAGCAGATCGTTTGGACCACCCGGCGGAAACGGAACGATGGTCGTGATGGTATGGTCGGGCCAGGCGGCGCGTGCAACGCTCGATTTGAGAACAGCGCCGGCGAGCACGAGCGCCGCACAGGCGCACGCAGCGATGCGCACGATCCTGGCACAATCGATTTTCATATGATCCTCCCGCGAGCCGGTATCCGGTTCATCGATCGGCAAATGTTAGTAGAGCGTTTTCACGCGTACGAGCGCGCGGGAGCGATTGCGGTCATGCCGCGGTTCGCTTTGCAGTGTGCTGTGCCGGAAAGACGCAAGTGACGGTCGTCCCTTGGCCGGGCGCAGATTCGATCGAGACTGTACCGTCATGCAGTTCGACGAACGAGCGAACCAGAGAAAGCCCAAGTCCTGGCCCGCGATGCTGGGAGCCTCGGGAGTCCGTTTGGAACCAGTCGAACACGCGGTCCTTGGCTTCAGGCGCAATGCCAGGGCCATGATCGGTCACGGTGAACACGACCGAATCCGCGCGCCGTTCTGCGGCCAGGGTGACGGTATCGGCCGACGGCGAGAAGCCGACCGCATTTGAAAGCAGATTGAACAAGATCTGCCGCAGCCGGCGCTCGTCGGCGACGCAGCTGCCTATATCCGCCGGCGCGCGAATATCGAGCGTGATCCGGTTCCTGGCCAATCGGTCCTGCACGCCTTCTGCCGCGGCTTCCATGCTGGCGCGGACATCGACGTCGGTGAGATTGAGCGTCATCGCGCCGGCGTCGATTGTCGCAAGATCCAGGATGTTGTTGATGAGCGCCAGCAATGCATTGGTTGAGGCGGTGATGTAGCCGAGATATTCCGCCTGTTTCGGGTTGAGGTGCCCGAAGGCGGGATCACCGAGCAGGTTTGCGAAGCCAATGATGTTCGTAAGCGGCGAACGCAGCTCGTAAGACACATGATGCACGAAGTCGACCTTGATGGAATCGGCGGTTTCCAGCGCTTCGTTGCGCTCGCGCAATGCGCGCTCGACGTTCACCGTGTCAGTCATGTCCTGGAACGCAACCAGCGTGGCACCGTCGGGTAGCGGAACAGTGGCAAGCTCAATCACAGCGCCGTCACGCCGCTCGATGCGGGCTGCGATCGGCTCACGATTGTCGATCGCGGTCACCGCGGCACGGAGATTTCGCCAAATGGTATTGTCGTCGTGGAGTGCCTGGCACCAGGCCGTGATGGCCTCGATGTGGGGATGTTGCTCGAGCGCATCGTGCGAAAGTTTCCACATGCGTTGGAATGCCGGATTGTGCAGCCGGACCCGACCATCGCTTCCAAACACTGCCACCGCCTCAGCCAGATGGTCGAGTGTCTCGCTCTGGACCTTGATGAGCGCATCGTAGCGGCGATGCATGTCGAGTCGCTCAGTCACGTCGTCATAGAGGTAAGTCACGCCACCTTCCGGATTCGGCGTGGTGATGACGCGCAGGGTTCGTCCATCCGGCAAATGCCAGGTATGTTCTTTCGGCTCGACTGCGCGATAGGCCTCGTACAGCTCCTGCCGCCATTCGCGGAAATTCTGTTCCTCCGGCAATTTTCTCTTGTCACGGAGGATGTCGAGTACTGCGGCGTCGGTCGGGGTCTGATCGAGGAGGCCCGAATCGAGCTCGAACAATGAGCGGAAAGCGGCGTTGTAGAATGTCAGCTTGCGATCGATATTGAATACGGCGACACCGGTCGCGAGTTGATCGAGCACACGACGATGCGCTTCGGTCATACGAACAAGCTCGCCGCGCAGGGATTCTGCCTCGGTGCGGTCGATGGCCATGCCCGCGCTGCCCGCCCCACTCGAGGCATCGATCACATCGAACACGCGGCGCACGCCCGCCGCGACCGCCGGAACGCGCCCAACGTATGTCGCGCCAGTGGCGCGCGCGCGAGAGACTTCCGTTCGTGCGCTTTGATCGAGGAGCTCCAGTTCGCGGGCGACGGCATCGGTGGGATTTTCAGCTTCGACCGCGCGGGCATAGGCAGAATTGACGAAAATCAGCCGTCCGGCCGCATCGCGAGCCCAGACTGGCGCCGACAGCGTATCGAGAAGCGATCGCATAATTTCGACATCACCCAGCAGCTCGTCGTGACGCGCGGCAAGGTCGAGCAGCTCCTGCTCAATTCCGCTGACGTCTCGCAGACGTAGGATGGCGCGGCCGGCAATGACGCGCCCTTCGGCTTCGACGGGGCGCCCGGTGCGGCTGGTCACAGTCATCGCAAATCCGCGGCCGTTGCTACGCAGCGTATCAACGGCCTGTTCCATACGCTGCGCTGCCGAGGCCTCCAGCCATGTCCCGAACGCAAGCACGCGCTCGCGCGTGGCCGCAGGCACGAGCATTGCCGTATCACCGATGATCTCCGGTTGCTCGGAAGCGGCAGACCAAGTCACAAGAACCTGTGGCTCCGACAGCAGCAGTGCTTTGAGCCGATCGACATCAGCGCGCAACGATGCGACTTCATCGCGGGCATCGATCTCGGCACGGTCTGCGCTTCGGCGTATGCGAAACACGACCACGATTGCAAGCAATGTAAAGCCGAGCAGGGCGAGGACGAGCGTCAACGCCGTGATCTCCTGTTCCCGGAGGGTCGCCAGCGCGCGATGCATGGTACCCACCAGCGTTGCGCCGAGCTTTGTCTCGGCACGGACCGGCGCGCTGCACAGGCTCAAAAGACTTGCGAAGACGAAGGCGGCGAGGAATCCGCCTCGCCACGAACGAGAACGCAGCCTCTCGTTCGCCGCCCGGATTGACTCCGGCATTCAGGCTTGCCCCAGAAATGCAGGCGGCGTCCACCACGCCGCGCCGCGAATCGTTCGACTTTACCCCCAAGGCGAATCACGCCGAAAGAGTCCAGACCGTGAACATGCTTTATGAAAGGGCCTGAATTCAGTGTCTTAGGCGTTATTTCAGAGCTTCGGCTTTGCGCTGTGGTGCTTCAGCTCCCAGTCGAGCCGAATCCTCCGCTTCCGCGTGAGGTTTTGTCGAGAGATGCAGCTTCTACAATATGAGCGCGTAAAACTGGCGCGATAACCAACTGTGCAATCCGCATGCCGCGGGAAACAACAACCGATTCGCTGCCGAGATTGACCAACAGCACCTGAATCTCGCCCCGATAGTCCGCGTCGATCGTGCCGGGCGAGTTGAGGATGGTGAGACCATTTCGGGTAGCGAGGCCCGAACGCGGTCGCACCTGCGCTTCATAACCTTCGGGGAGTGCGATCGCCAATCCTGTCGGAACGAGAGCGCGGGCGCCGGGCGCGATCGTGACGGGGCGGGCGGAAGGTACCGCTGCAAGCAAGTCGAGTCCCGCCGCATGCTCGCTCTGGTAGGTTGGTAATGGCAGGTCCTTGCCATGAGCGAGACGCATCAAACGAATATCAATACCGCTCACTATGAATCTCCACCGAGTGCCTGCGAAATACGCAC
>JBEVFG010000117.1:0-4097 GCA_040512415.1 Pseudolabrys sp.
GAATTCCGGCGGTGATGCAGGGCATGCTCGATGAGGTAGCGCCAAAGCTCAAGACCGGCACCGTGTTGTTGTCGGAGACGATCCGTGCCGATGCCAAGGAAGGCGATGTCGGCACCGAACTCGGAGCTATCGCCAAGGCCCACCCGGAGGCGATCATCGGCAGCTATCCGTTCATCGATGAGAAAATCGGCCCCAATACCAATATCGTGGTGCGCTCGCGCGACGCCGCCAAGCTTGCCGAAGTGAAGGGTGCGGTGGAGGCGATGCTGGTGCGGGTGAGGGCGGAACTCGCCAAGCTCTGAGAAGTGCCCACCAGCATTGACGCGCTCGTGATCCTTACGACGCCGCGATCATGGCTAGAATGCCACATGGTCCACGCGATCAGGGTCACGCTTTTCATTGTGTTTCTGCTGGCAGGCGGCGCAGCCGATGCCGCCGACGACGTGGCGTCCGCATGGGCCGCGCTGCGCGGTGACGGGCATGTTGCATTGATCCGCCATGCTTCGGCGCCAGGTCCGGCCGGTGATCCGGCCGACTACAAGCTCGATGACTGCGCGACCCAGCGCAACTTGAGTGAGCAAGGCCGCGCGGAGGCGCGGGCTCTCGGCGAGCGCTTCCGCACGCAGCAGGTCAAGGTCGGCAAGATGGTCAGCTCCCAATGGTGCCGGTGCCGGCAGACCGCCGAATTGATGAACATAGGTCCGGTGGAAGATGCGCCCACTTTCAACAATGCCTTTGTATTGAATGCCAGGCGCGATGCGCTGACGGCCGGCGCGCGTGCAACGATCGATGCGTGGCGCGGGCCGGGCACGCTGGTGGTGGTCACCCACGGCCAGAATATTCTGTTAATGCTCGGCTTCCACCCGCGGGAAGGGGAGGTCATTGTGGTGGCGCCGGATTCCGCCAGCGAGAAAAAGATGCGGGTCGTCGGTCGGATTGGGCCGTCCTGATCGTGGTTTGGCCCTAAGGCGGCCGCCGTTCGATTTTGCGCGAAACTGCGCTAAGACGTTCGCTGCCGAACGTACTGTTGAGGGGGCCATGGCAGCGCTGCAGCCGGAAAAAATCTTCCCCGTCTCCTGGGACCAGTTCCATCGCGACTCACGCGCGCTTGCCTGGCGTTTGCACGAGGCGGGGCCGTTCGAGGCGATCGTCTGCATCACGCGCGGCGGTCTGGTGCCGGCGGCAATCGTCGCGCGCGAACTAAACGTGCGCATGATCGAGACCGTCTGTGTCGTCAGTTATCGCGACTACAAGAACCAGGGCGATCTGTCGGTTCTCAAAGGTATTGCGCCGGAAGTGGTTGCACTTCACTCGCAGGGAAAGCGTGTGCTGATCGTTGATGATCTTGTCGATACCGGAAACACCGCGCGTGTCGTTCGCGATCTCCTGCCGGATGCTCACTTTGCGACTGTCTACGCGAAGCCGATGGGGCGTCCGCTTGTCGACACGTTCGTTACAGAGGTGTCGCAGGACACCTGGATCTATTTCCCTTGGGATACCGGCTTGGCGTTCCAGCCGCCGATCCGCGAGGGGGGCGACTGATAAAAAACTGCACTCTGGAGGAAACACATGCTGACAAGACGTCATCTGCTCGCCAGCGCGGGCGCTGCCGCAGTGACCGCCGCCGCGCCCCAGGCCAGTGCGCAATCGACCTATGCAAGCCAACCCGTTCACATTCTCGTCGGCTACGCTGCCGGTGGCGGCGTCGATATTATCGCCCGCCTGTTGCAGGACCCAATGAAGGCAGCACTGGGTCAGCCCATCATTGTCGAAAATCGTGCCGGCGCGAGCGCGATGCTTGCAACCTCGGCCGTCGCGAAAGCCGCTCCCGACGGTTACACACTGCTCGCTGCGCATCCGGCGAAGTCGCCATCAATCATTTTTTGTTCAAGGAAAAGATGGCCTACGACCCGGCGAAGGAACTGGCCCCGATCGCGCTGGTCGGCATCGTGCCTTGCGTGGTCGTCGTCGCGAGCACGACACCGGTGCACAATCCGAAGGAACTTGTTGAGTATATCAAGGCAAACCCGGGTAAGCTGTCGTTCTCGTCGTCAGGCATCGGCAATCCGCAGCAGCTGGCGGGCGAATTGATGAATACGATGGCGGGCACGAAGGTGTTGCACGTGCCTTATCGCGGTGCCGCACCGGCCGTGACGGATGTCGCAACCGGGGCAGTCACCATGAGTTTTTCCAGTCTCGCTGCGGCCTTGCCTTTGATACAGGCCGACAAGATCCGCGCGGTCGCAGTGACCTCGCGCGAACGGATGCCGCAACTGCCCGACGTTGCACCATTGAGCGAAGGTTCGCCTGGCTTGGCCGGTTACGAGCTCCTTAACTGGTTCGCCATTTTCGGAACGGCCGGAACGCCGGTGGCAATCGTCGAGCGTCTGAATGGCGTCATCAATACCGCCCTGAATGATCCTGCGATCTCCGGGAAGCTGTTGCCGCAAGGCATCGTGCCGAAGCCCATGAAGGTTGCCGAATTCAAGGCGTTTGTGGATGCCGAACGCACGAAATTCGGCAAGATCGTGGATCAGGCCAACATCAAATTGAGCAACTGAGCCAGTTTCAGTGTATCATCGCTGAAACGCCCCACGGGGGAGGACGCTTATGAACGTAAACACGAAGGCGGACAACGCCAAGCCACTCGATGATAAGCGCTCGCATCACGTGCGCCCGCAAGATCTTCCATGGGAGAAAATGCGCTTTCCCGGTTGCCAGACGAAGACCTTGCTGTTCGATCCCAAGAGCGGACTTGCGACGGTGCTGATCAAGATGGAGCCCGGCGCGACCTTGCCGGACCATGAGCACGTGCTCATTGAGCAGACTTACGTGCTCGAAGGCTCGCTGGTCGATAAAGAAGGGCCTGACACCGGCCTCGAAGTCGGCCCCGGCGAATTCGTTTGGCGTCCGGCGGGCAGCCGGCACGTCGCCTGGTGCCCAAAGGGCGGCACGATGATTGCGATTTTCCAGGTGCCCAACAAATTCTTCGAAAAGGACGGCAAGGTGACCGACGCCGGTGGCAAGGACTGGCAGTCGTCCTGGGGACACATCTTATCGAACTAGCGTGACGCGCCGCCGCGTAGGCTCACCCGCCGCGCGCCGGCTGGTGAGTTGAGTTTTGCCACGCGGACGTGGCGGAATGGTAGACGCAAGGGACTTAAAATCCCTTGGGAGATTTCCCGTGAGGGTTCGAGTCCCTCCGTCCGCACCAGTTGCCCTGGCCATTTGCATGAAATCAATGCGGTACACAGAAGCTCTAATAGGAAATCCAGGCTAGTCACCGGAGAATTCGGTGATGGCCACGAGGAGTAGCCCAGAGGATCCTGCGCATGCGGCTAACCATCAATTGCGACATGGGCGAGGGTTTTGGCCTGTATCGCATCGGTGACGATGCGGCGATGATGCCGCACATCGATCTGGCCAACGTTGCCTGCGGTTTTCACGCATCCGACCCGCCGACGATGCGCGCGACGGTACGCCTTGCGAAGCAGCATTCGGTCAAGGTCGGGGCGCATCCGTCGTTGCCGGATCTCCAGGGCTTCGGCCGCAGGGCCATGGTGATTTCGCCGGCGGAAGTGGCGGATCTGGTGACATATCAGGTTGGTGCCCTGAAGGCGTTTCTCGATGCCGAGGGCATGCCGCTCAACCACGTCAAACCGCACGGCGCGCTCTATGGCATGGCGGCACGCGATGAACAGGTCGCCGCCGCCATTGCCGCCGCCGTGTTGCCATTCGGCGTGCCCATTCTCGGAATGGCCTTCACCGCGCACGAAAAAGCCTATCAGGACAAGGGCATCGAGTTTGTTCCTGAATTTTATGCTGATCTTGAATACGACGGCGAAGGCAATCTTATTTTGAGCCGCGTGCATGATGCTGTTGACCCGGCCAAGGCGGCTGCACGTGTTTTGCGGATGATACGTGATCAGGCCGTCACCACGACGACCGGTAAGGATATTCCGGTCAAAGCGGCTACCGTTTGCGTGCATTCGGACACGCCGTCAGCCGTGTCCATTGCGGCGGAGCTGGCGCGGGTCCTGCGCTAGACGTCCGTCGGTCGGTGATATTTGCACCGGGCCGGACGGGTCCACCGCAAT
>JBEVFG010000118.1:0-4810 GCA_040512415.1 Pseudolabrys sp.
CGTTTCCCGAGGCTTGCGTGTCCAACAGCTTTGAAGGCAGGGCTTTGGACTCGGCGAAGACCTGGCCGTTGCCACAAATTACGGCCATGGACCAAAGGCCGTCGGAAACGAAGTTTTTTAGGGCAGACGTCAGGTAGGCCGAGGGGATACGGGCCTGGAGCAGAATCGGCGCCGCGTCCTTTTCCGGCGCCGCGACCCAGACGTTAACGCCGCCATCCTTGGATGCCCCGTAAGGGGTAATCTGCGGGGCGAAGGTCGAGAGTGCTGCGGTTGCCGCCGCTCGCGCTGGCTTGCTCAAGCTCGTGAGCGCGTCGTCGACACCACTGGTAGGCGACAGCAGGTCAAGATTGGCGCCCCGTACGAAAAGGAGGATGCCTTTCTGATCAAGTTCTGATCGGAGGCTCGCATAACGGCTTTCCGACGCGGCGGCCGGCGTTCCGGAGAAGCCTTTCAGCGTCGCGATGAGGGAGGCCATCTGGTCGTCGACAAACGCTGCGGCCAGAGCCGCACGACTTTGGGCAGACTCGCGCAAGCTGCCCAGTTCTTGCGCATGCATCTGGGTGAGCAGGTATGCTGCGAAGCTTAATGACGGCACGAGCACGGCGAGGCATATCGCGTAAGCGAAGACGCGTACTGGGGCACGGGTGGTTATGAATGCCGACATTCCAAGGATGCCAGGCCGGGACGGCCCGTTTCGTTGATTATTATTCACGATTCTACTTCTTGCCGTCGTCGTTCCGCGCCAGAATCCACCGTAAGCAAAAATGCCTGGGGCCCGTCGATTGTTCCAGTTCCGCGCGCTTGGGCGAAAGCGTCAGATTAGCCTGCGGGCAAGACGTTAACGCGCTATCCGGAAAATTGCCGTTGCCACGATTGTGACACAAGAGAAGCCGACTTCTGCGCTGCACTGGCGATGGGGAATCGATGGCCTGTTCGCGACTCCGTTTGAGGCTGCTTTGGCTGACGCTGTTTGCGTTCGGCGTGCAGATCGCCGTCGCCGACTTTCATCATCACGCCTCTCGCGGAACCAGCATGGAGGCACGCGCCCTTACTGCTGGCATCTGCAGTCCGTCGCCCAAGCAACCCTGTAAGCCGCTTCAAAATGAGCACGGCGGTTGTGTCCTGTGTTGGGCTGCAGCCATTGCAACGACATCGGTGACACCCCCGCTTTTCAGCCTGCCGGGGCCGTCGAGTTCCACTGCGGTCAAGCTCGGCGTAGCCGACGCGCCTCGAGTGCTCGGCGCTCGCCTTGAAGATGCGCGCGCGCGCGGTCCTCCCGCAGCCGATCTCGGTTAAGCACCGAGAGCCCGCGCGATCCGCTCCGCGGACCTTCCCATCCGAATTCCTCGCGTGCGTCATCCCTCTTGGTGGCCGCACGTCTGACCAGGCGCAACCGCAGCGCTGCGCAACCTACATCTTGGAGAGAGACCATGGCGAAAGCCTCATCCGTACTGGCCGTCTCGGCCATTCTCTTGACCGTCCCGGCCTTCGCGGACGAAGCGCCGCATCGGCAACTCGGCCCGCACGTCCACGGACAGGGCACGCTCGATATTGCCGTGGAAGGCAACAAGATCGAAATGGAACTCACGGCACCGGGCATGGACATCGTCGGGTTCGAGCATGTCGCCTCGACGAACGATCAGAAAGCCGCGGTCGAGAAGGCGAAGGCCAAGCTTGCCGACGTGTTGACCGTGTTCAAACTGCCCGACGCCGCGAAGTGCAAAATCGATACGGCGAACGTCGAGAACCGCAAGGAAACGCATCAGCCGGGTGAAAAAGACGATGACGACGACAAGCCCGGTGCGCCTCAGCACTCCGAGTTCCATGCGACCTACACCATCACGTGTGAAGCGCCGGAAAATGTGACTGGAATTGAGACAGTTTACTTCAAGGACTTTGGCGGCGGCCAGCTGCTCAACGTCAACGTCACCACCTCGAAGGGGCAAACGCAAGCGCAGTTGACGCGCGAAAAGCCGACGCTCGATCTCACGGGTGTAATGTGAGCGATGAGTGAGCTGGGCGTGATGTCTCCAACGGGGGATCGAGAGGGCGCGCGCCGTCTCGATGCCGTTTCATTCGCGCATGTCAATTATTCTTGGCCGGGGTCGTCGCCATTCACGCTGACGATCCCGCGCTTCGTCCTTCAACGCGGCGAGAAGTTATTGCTGCTCGGACCGTCCGGAAGTGGCAAGAGCACGTTCCTTAGTCTGCTTGCCGGCATCGTCGTTCCCGATGAGGGGCGTGTCGCGATCGATAACACCGATATGGCGAAGCTCGGTGGAGCGGCGCGAGATCGATTTAGGGTCGATCACTTCGGCATCATTTTTCAGATGTTCAATCTGCTTCCGTATGCATCGCTGATCGACAACGTGCTTCTTCCGGTTCGCTTCTCACGCCTTCGGCGGGAAAATGCGCTGCGCGAAGGACCGCTCGACGACGTCGCAAAACGCCTCCTTCTTGATCTAGGTCTCGACGCGACGGTCATTGCGTCGAGCACCGCTGCCAGCCTCAGCGTCGGGCAGCAGCAGCGTGTTGCGGCGGCGCGGGCGCTGATCGGAGCGCCGCAGATCATTGTCGCCGACGAGCCGACCTCGGCGCTCGACCGCAGCACCGAAGGGGCTTTTCTGAAGCTTCTGTTCGCGCAAAGCGAAAAAGCCGACACGAGCGTCATCATGGTCAGTCACGATGAGGGGCTTGGCCGGCATTTCGATCGCGTGGTTCGATTGCAGGACATCGCAGTATCGACGCGAGGTGGCCGCTCATGATGATCGTCCGCCTCGCCTTTCAATCGCTGCTCAATCGCTGGGTGACGGCGCTGCTGACGGTTCTGGCGATCGCGATGAGCGTCATGCTGCTACTCGGCGTCGAGAAGGTTCGGACCGGCGCGCGGCAGAGCTTTGCCGACACCATTTCTGGCACCGATCTGATCGTCGGCGCGCGCAGCGGCAGCCTCAATCTGTTGCTCTATTCCGTTTTTCGGATCGGCAACGCGACCAACAACGTGACCTGGAAGAGCTATCAGGACATCGCGAAGATGCCGGAGGTGTCGTGGATCGTGCCCTTGTCGCTCGGCGACAGCCATCACGGCTTTCGCGTGCTCGGAACCGATGTGGACTACTTCACGCACTACAAATTCCGCCACGGGCAGAGCATGACGTTTGCAGCCGGTGCGCCGTTCAAGGACCTTTTCGACGCGGTCATCGGATCGGATGTGGCGCAACAGCTAGGCTACAAAGTCGGCGACAAGATCATCGTGGCCCACGGCGTCGGATCGATTTCGTTCATCGAGCACGAAGACAAGCCGTTCCGCGTTTCCGGCATCCTTGCGAAAACGGGGACGCCGATCGATCGGACTGTCCACGTCAGCCTCGAAGCGATCGAGGCCATTCACATCGATTGGCAGAACGGCGCGCCGATCCCGGGGCAAAGCGTGTCGGCAGATGAGGTCCGCAAGATGGACCTGACGCCGCGCGCGATCACGGCGGCGCTCGTCGGGCTCAACTCGAAGCTCGCGACGTTCAAGGTGCAGCGGCGGATCAATGATTACCAGGAGGAGCCGCTCTCGGCGATCATGCCGGGCGTGGCGCTGCAGGAGCTTTGGGGGTTGGTCGGAACGGCGGAGACGGCGCTGTCGGTCGTGTCAGCGATGGTCGTCGTGACGGCGCTGCTCGGCATGGTGACCATGATCCTGACGACACTTAACGAGCGGCGGCGCGAAATGGCGATCCTGCGTTCTGTCGGCGCGACACCCGCCACCGTTCTCGGACTTTTGGCCGCCGAGGGCGGGTTGCTGACGCTTGCGGGCGTCATCGTGGGGACGCTTGCGCTCTACGCGGGGCTTTATCTGGCGCGGCCTTACATCGATCATACTTACGGCCTGAGCCTGCCTATCGATGCGCCGCGACCCGACGAATGGTTGAAGCTTGCCCTGATTGTCGTCGCGGGATTTCTCGCGGGTTTGCTGCCGGCGCTGCGGGCTTATCGGCTTTCACTCGCCGACGGCATGATGGTGCGAATTTGATCTCGATCCTCACTGGGAGGGAAACATGACGTCTTATTTCGCCTCAGCGCTACGAAGCGCGCTTTCTTTGGCACTCGTCGCTGGCGTTACATCGGGCGCTTCGGCCGATGCGGCGCGGCAGCTCAAGTGGGCGGATCTCGTTCCAAAGACGATGCCCGCCAACACGGTGATGAAGTCGAAGACGTTCTTCGGCGGATCAGCGCCGATCACGGACGCCGGGCCACCGCCGCCACCGCTACCGGAGGGTAAGTTCATGTCGGTCAAACGGCACCAGCCGGGAGACGACCGGCCGCCCGCCGTCGTGGCTGAGCTCAACGGCCAGAATGTTTCGATCGGGGGCTATGTCGTGCCACTCGATTTCGATGCAACGACGGTGAAGGAATTTCTGCTGGTGCCGTTCGTCGGTGCCTGCATCCACGTGCCGCCGCCGCCGGCCAACCAGATTATTTACGTCAAGACCGACAAGGGCTTCGAGGTCGGCGGTCAATTCGATCCCGTGACCGTGACGGGCAAGATCAACACGACGGTGGCCTTCACCGGGCTTGCGGACGCCGGCTATACGCTTGACGCCGACAGCGTGGTTGCGCGAACCAAATAGCGCTTCTCGGAGCACAACCTTCGCCGCATCGCACCGTCGTAGAAAATATTGCTCCGTAAAGCACGATACGGTGGCGTATTTTTTGCGCAACAGGGATAAGCGATGCAATATTTCCAAGATTATTGACGTCTAATAAGCTCAGCAATTCTTCTTCGTTCGTAGAAGTAGCCGCTCTAGATAGGTTCACTCTC
>JBEVFG010000119.1:0-8955 GCA_040512415.1 Pseudolabrys sp.
TGGCCGAGCATCGGGATCTGCTTGAACCGGGCAATGCCGTCCTTCTGTTTCTCTCTGCGGAAGTGCAGGGCGATGAGGTGCGCGCAAGGATTCAGTCGGCCGAGCCGCTCGATAGCGCCGCCGCGAATTTGCAAAAAGGTTTGCGCGTATTCCTGCGTGATGAGAAGCCGCTCGATGCGGTGGCAAAGCGTCTCGAGGCTGTCCCGCGATCTGCAAAGCCGAATGGCGACGGCGAGGTAAGCGTTGTCCTGCTGCTGCAGCAAGGGACCGAAGTTGAGGTGAAGCTGCCCGGCCGCTTCAAGGTTTCCCCGCAGATTGCCGGTGCAATCAAGGCCGTGCCGGGCGTCGTGCAGGTCGAGGCGCTGTAACGCTCATTCCGGCTTTCGCGGCCGCGTGCGGAGAGTCAATATTCGCCAATGAACACACGACGCCCGTCACGCCGAACGATCCTCAAATCCGCCGCCGCTATGTCGCTTATCTACGCCACGCCTCTGCGCGCGGCAGCGCAGCCAGAGCAGGCCATCACGCCGGCGCTGGTCGCAGCTGCAACGAAGGAAGGGCAGGTCACCTGGTATACGTCTGCTGATCTTCAACTCGCTGAGAAGGTCGGCAAGGCTTTTGAACAGAAATTTCCCGGCGTCCGCGCGCGGGTCGAAAGGGCAGGCGGCGAGCGCATTTTTTCGCGCGTCGCGCAGGAATATGCCGCCGGCCTTCACGTGCCTGATGCGGTAAGCACGGGAGACGCGGCGCAGTTCCTGGTGTGGAAGCGGCAAGGCCTGCTCGCCACCTACGTCCCGGAAGACGTCGCAAAGCACATTCCGGCCGAACACCGCGATCCCGACGGCTTCTACGCGACGGTGCGGTCGTCATTGTGCGTGATGGCCTACAACACGCAGCTTGTGAGTTCGGCTGAGGAACCAAAAAGCTTTGCCGATCTGCTCGATCCGAAATGGAAAGGAAAAATCGTCAAGGCGCATCCGAGGCGGCACGATCATGACGTCGACCTACCAGATGGTGCGCGAGCTTGGATGGACGTATCTCGAAAAGCTCGCGCAGCAGCAACTCCTGCAGATTCAATCCGCTACCGACACACCGAAGAAGGTCGTGCTCGGGGAGCGGCCGGTGATGGCCGACGGCAATGAATCAAACGTGCTGTTGCTGAAAGAGGCGGGCCAGCCAATAGAAGTCGTCTATCCGGCCGAAGGCACGCCGTCGATCGTTCAGCCGTCGGCCATATTCAAAGCTGCGCCGCACCCGAACGCGGCGCGCCTGTTCCAAAATTATCTTTTCACCGTCGAAGGGCAGGAACTCTTCGTCAACATTGGCGGCCTGCGCTCCGTGCATGCCTTGGTGAAGGATAAACCTGGCCGAGCGCCGTTATCATCGATCAAGGTTTGGAAGGACGATCCCGCCGCCGTCGAGACCCAGGGCGAGGAGATCAAGCGGCGCTACTCTCAGATCTTTCGCGTTTGACGACCGCGAATTCAGGTTCGGAACGGTGAATATGGACGCCAGGTCGAAGATGTTTGCTCTGTGACTACGGCTCACACCTAAAGTATTGACGTGCCTTGCATTCCGGAAATCAGGCCTATATAAGCCCGGCATCACTCACGCGGACGCATGGCTTTAGGCCCCGACAATGGGTCACAAAAGCCGTCCGGTGGCCCAATCGGGCTCACAATTGTTCGCGGCGGAACAACCGGAGAAAGACTTATGCCGTTACCTGACTTCTCGATGCGTCAGCTATTGGAAGCTGGCGTGCACTTCGGCCATCAGGCCCACCGCTGGAACCCGAAGATGGGCTCGTACATCTTCGGTACTCGCAACAACATCCATATCGTCGATCTCGCGCAGACCGTGCCGATGCTTCATCGCGCGTTGCAGGCCGTGAGCGACACGGTTGCCAAAGGCGGGCGCATCCTGTTCGTCGGAACCAAGCGGCAGGCGCAGGATTCGATCGCCGATGCGGCCAAGCGTAGCGCACAGTATTACGTAAATTCGCGCTGGCTCGGCGGCACGCTGACCAACTGGAAGACGATCTCTGCCTCGATCGCGCGGTTGCGCAAGCTCGATGAAATGCTGAACTCTGGCGAAACCGCGGGCTACACCAAGAAAGAGCGCCTGACGATGCAGCGCGAGCGCGACAAGCTCGATCGCTCGCTCGGCGGCATCAAGGACATGGGCGGCGTCCCCGATCTTCTGTTTGTGATCGACACCAACAAGGAAGACATTGCGATCAAGGAGGCCCGGCGCCTCAGTATTCCGGTGGCCGCCGTCGTCGACACCAACTGCGATCCAGCCGGCATCACTTATGTCGTTCCGGGGAATGACGATGCGAGCCGCGCGGTGTCGCTCTATTGCGACCTCATTGCAAAAGCAGCAATCGATGGAATCTCGCGCGCGCAAGGCGAGATGGGTGTCGATATCGGCGCGGCAGAAAAGCCAGTGGTTGTCGAGCAGATTCCGACGGCTCCGGCAGCGGCCGATCTCGGCTTCGAACAATTGCCTGGTCCGCGCGGTGTTGCCGACGATCTCAAGAAGCTGCCGGGCGTGTCGGGGGCGATCGAAAAGCAGCTCAACGACCTCGGCATCTTCCACTATTCGCAGATTGCCGAGCTCAACGAAAAGGCTGCGCACAACGTCGGCGAGGAAGTCGGCCTGCCGGGCCGCGTGCCGGGTTGGATCGCCAAGGCAAAGGAACTGACGGCGGAATAATCCGCCGTCGTCTCTCGTTACACGTGCCGCCGGCCGCTCACTGCGGCCGGCGTGGATGAAGGATAAGGTTCGATGGCAAATATCAGCGCACAAATGGTCAAGGAGCTGCGCGAGTCGACCGGCGCCGGAATGATGGATTGCAAGGCAGCCCTCACCGAGACGAACGGAGACATGACGGCGGCGCAGGATTGGCTACGCAAGAAAGGTCTGTCCAAGGCCGCGAAGAAAGCCGGTCGCGTTGCGGCCGAAGGGCTGATCGGTGTCCATGTGCAAGGTACCAAAGGCGTCGCGGTCGAAGTAAATTCGGAAACCGACTTCGTGGCGCGTAACGACCTCTTCCAAGGTCTCGTGAAGATGATCGCGGGCGTTGCGCTGTCGGCCGGTAACGATGTGGAAAAGATCAACGCAGCGAAGGCCGGCAGCATCACGGTGGCGGAGTCGATCTCAGAGACGATCGCCAAGATCGGCGAGAACATGACGCTGCGCCGCGCGGCCGTGCTATCAGTCGGCAAAGGAGCGATTGGCTCCTACGTCCACAATGCGGTAATCGATGGTCTGGGCAAGATCGGCGTGATCGTCGCGCTTGAATCGACGGGCAAAGGCGACGAATTGACAGCCATCGGACGCCAGGTGGCCATGCACGTCGCTTCCGCCAATCCTTTGGCGCTCGATGCTGCCAGCCTCGATCCGGCGGTTGTGGAGCGCGAAAAGAATGTGCTCGCCGACAAGTTCAAGCAGCAGGGCAAACCGGCTAACGTTATCGAGAAGATCGTCGAGTCGGGGCTGAAGACCTTTTACAAGGAAGTTTGCCTGTTGGAGCAACCGTTTATCTTTGACGACAAGAAAAGCGTCGCGCAGGCGCTGAAGGAGGCCGAAGGTAAGGCGGGCGGACCGATCAAAGTGACCGGGTACGTCCGTTACGCTCTCGGTGAGGGTATCGAAAAGCAGGAAACCGATTTTGCCGCCGAGGTCGCGGCCGCCGCCGGTCAGGCTTGATCGAACGTCGGCCGCCTGCGCTCTCGGCGATCCCACAAAGGATCGCAAAGAATGAGTGACCCGGTCTATCGCCGCGCGATCGTCAAACTGTCGGGCGAAGCGCTGTCGGCCACCAGCGGTTTCGGAATAGATCAGGCAACCGTCGAACGTCTGGCTACCGACCTTGTGGCGGCAGCCAAACTCGGTGTCGAGCTCGGCGTTGTCGTTGGCGGCGGCAATATCTTTCGCGGCGTTGAAGTATCCGAACGCGGCGTGCCGCGGCCTGTCGGCGATACGATGGGCATGCTCGCGACCGTGATGAATTGCCTCGTGCTTGAGGCGGCCATCGAGCGGGCCGGACGTGAGGCGCGCACGTTGTCTGCGCTGGCGATGCCGTCGGTCTGTGAGACTTACAACCGCAAACGCGCAATGAAGAACCTCGGCAAGGGGCGCGTGGTTTTGCTTGCTGCCGGCACCGGAAATCCGTTCTTCACGACCGACACCACAGCCGTGCTGCGTGCGGCGGAATTGGAGGCGCAGGCGGTGCTCAAGGCAACGAACGTCGACGGGGTTTACAGCGCTGATCCGAAAAAGGACCCCAAGGCCAAGCGATACGAGAAGATCAGCCATCAGGAAGCGATCGAGAAGGACCTGAAGGTGATGGATGGCGCGGCTTTCGCGCTTGCCCGCGAAAACCGTATGCCTATCATCGTATTCTCGATCGCCCAGAAGGGTGCCATCGAAGCCGTCCTGCGCGGCAAAGGTCACGCGACGGTTGTCGGATAAGTTGCTGAACGTTCCGATTTGCACTTTTTGTAAAAAGGTTCTGACGCAGCTGCTTTGAAAACTAGGGAGGCAGTTCCGGGGGATCTCAATGACAAACATGACGACGCATGACATCAACGAGATCAGGCGACGCATGCAGGGCGCAAGCGCCGTGCTGAAAACGGAATTGTCGGGCTTGCGGACCGGCCGCGCTTCCGCGCATCTCCTTGATCCTGTGATGGTCGACGCCTACGGCGCGCAAATGCCGCTCAATCAGGTGGCGACCGTCAGCGTGCCAGAGCCACGGCTAATTTCGGTGAATGTGTGGGATCGCTCGTTGGTCCACCCGGTGGAAAAGGCGATTATAAATTCCAATCTCGGACTTTCACCGGCGACGGAAGGCCAGACGATCCGCCTGCGCATCCCCGAGCTCAATGAGGAACGTCGCAAGGAATTGGTGAAATTGGCGCACAAATACGCCGAAACGGCGCGTGTGGCGGTGCGTCATGTCCGGCGCGACGCCATGGATGTCATTAAAAAGCTGGAGAAAGATCACAAGATCAGCAAAGACGATCACGAGCGCTTTTCTACTGAAATTCAGAAGGCGACCGACGCCGGCATCGCGGAAATCGATCACATGCTGGCTGGAAAGGAAAAGGAGATCCTCACGGTCTGAGGTCGCGTTGCATGCCCGAGGCCGAAATTCATCCGGATGCAACGGCATTCGATATGCCGCGCCATGTTGCCATTATAATGGATGGCAACGGCCGTTGGGCGGCGACACGTGGACTGCCTCGCGCCGAAGGTCACCGTCGCGGTGTGGAAGCGCTTCGGCGCACCGTGCGCGCCGCCGGTGAAATGGGAATCAAGATCCTCACCATTTTTTCGTTCAGTGCGGAAAACTGGTCACGCCCGGCAAGTGAAATCGGCGAATTGATGGGACTGCTGCGCCGTTTCGTGCGCAACGACCTCGCCGAACTGCATCAGAACAACATTCGCGTGCGGGTGATCGGCGAGCGTGCTGGGCTGGACCCTGACATCGGTCGGTTGTTTTTCGAGGCCGAGGATCTGACGAAGCACAACGACGGGCTTACATTGGTTGTGGCGTTCAACTACGGCGCCCGCCAGGAAATCGTTCGCGCCGCCCGTCGGATCGCGGAAGCAGTGCAGCGCGGCGAGGCGAGGACGCAGGACATTGACATGGATGCATTCGGACGATTTCTCGACGCGCCCGACATCCCCGACCCGGATCTGATCATCCGCACGAGTGGCGAGCAACGACTGTCGAACTTTCTTCTCTGGCAGGCGGCTTATAGCGAACTGGTCTTTGTTCCGACCTATTGGCCGGATTTCGATAGAGCGGCGCTTGAATCCGCGATACGCGAATATCAGCAACGCGAGCGGCGGTTCGGCGGTCTCGTTGCCCAGACCGGATCCTGATCCGTGGTTGGCAGTGAACCCATTTCCAACGCGGAGAAGGCCGGCGTGCCGCTAACCGCGAACAATCTCCTGCTGCGCGTCGTATCGGCGGCGGTTCTTGCGCCGCTGGCGCTGGTTGCGGCCTATATCGGAGGCTTGCCGTTTGCGTTGTTCTGGGGGATTGCCGCCCTCGTTGTGCTCTGGGAATGGATGACGTTGGTCGTGGGGCCGAATTATCGGCTGTTGGTGTTGTCGTGCGCCGCAGCGATTGCAGTTGCCGATTTTCTTGCCTGGCTCGGTAGACCGGTAACAGCACTCTTTATGGTTGGCCTGGGCGCTCTGGCTGGCGCCATTTTCGCACCGAGCGAGCGGCGGCTCTGGGTGATAGCGGGTGCCGGTTACGCAGGCGGCATGGTCTTGGCTCCGGTATTTTTACGAGCGGACGCCGGCTTCGGATTTGCGGTGATCTTGCTGTTCTTTGCGATCGTCTGGACAACCGATGTCCTCGGCTATTTTGCGGGACGGGCTTTCGGTGGCCCAAAACTGTGGCCAGCCGTAAGCCCGAAGAAGACATGGTCAGGAGCGATTGCGGGCACGGTCGGTGCCGTTGCTGTGGCACTATTGGTCGCGGCCCAATTCGGTTCATTCGACAGAATTGCGATTATCGCCGTGGCATTGTTACTATCTATTATGGCCCAGGCTGGTGACCTGTTTGAATCCTGGGTGAAACGGCGGTTCGACGCCAAGGACTCAAGCCACATTATTCCGGGCCACGGCGGCGTGATGGATCGGCTCGATGGGTTCTGGGCCGCGGCAGTCGTCGGTTGCGTTGTTGGGTTGTTACGCGGCGGATTCGATGAGCCGGCGCGCGGTGTGCTGATTTGGTGAAGATATGAGCGTACCCGGCGTTGCCGTTTCAAAAGTTGAGCCTGCCATCGACGTCCGGTCGATTACCATCCTTGGCGCAACCGGCTCGATCGGCGCAAGCACTGTCGATTTGATCAAACGTGAGCCCGAGCGCTATCGCGTGGAATCGATCAGCGCGCGCCGCAATGCCGCTGCGTTGGGAAAAATCGCCCGCGAAGTAGGTGCGCGCCACGCAGTGGTTGCTGACCCGGCGGCTTATGGCGAACTCAAGAGCGCGCTTTCCGGCTCCCGGATCGAGGCCGCAGCCGGCGAAGAGGCGTTGATCGAGGCTGCCCAGCGTCCGGCTGATTGGGTGATGGCTTCGATCAGTGGTTCGGTCGGCCTCAAGCCAACGATGGCGGCTATAGAGCGCGGCGCGACGGTGGCTTTGGCGAACAAGGAATGCCTTGTCTGTGCGGGCAGCCTGTTCATGCGACGCGCTGCGAGCACAGGTGCAACCGTTCTGCCGGTCGACTCCGAACACAACGCAGTGTTCCAGGCGCTTGGATCAGGACATCGCGCCGACGTGAGGCGCGCAATTCTCACGGCATCGGGCGGTCCGTTCCGGACCTGGACGAAGGAGGCCATCAAGGCGGCAACGCCGGAGCAGGCCTTGCGTCATCCCAACTGGTCGATGGGTCCGAAGGTCACGATCGATTCAGCGACGCTGATGAACAAGGGTCTCGAATTGATCGAGGCGCATCATCTGTTTGCGCTCAGGCCCGACGAAATCGATGTGCTCGTGCATCCACAGTCGGTTGTGCACGGATTGGTCGAATTCCGCGACGGCTCCGTTGTCGCCCAGCTCGGCTCGCCCGACATGCGCATCCCGATCGCCCATTGTCTTGCCTGGCCGCGGCGCATCAACGGGCCGGCGGCGCGGCTCGACCTTGCCCAGGTGCGCGAACTGACTTTCGAGGCACCTGATTTGGATCGTTTCCCTGCGCTAGCTCTCGCGCGCCGGGCGATGGAATCTGGCGGCGCGGCGCCAACTGTGCTTAATGCGGCGGACGAGGTGGCGGTCGCGGAATTCATTGCCGGGCGCATCGGATTCACTGCAATTGCAGCGCTCGTGGAGGCAACACTCGATGCTGCTGGAAGGCGCAACTTGTTGGCTGAGCCAACCAGTATCGACGCAGCCATGGCCGTTGACCATATTGCAAGAAGTCTTGCGAAAGACCTCTTGCCCGAAATTGCCGCAAAGGCATCCTAGGGTTGGCTAGCGGGCGGCGTGCCTAGATCAGGGCGGAATGGCACATAACAGGGATTGAACTTATGGGGAGTTTGAGCGCACTCGGAGGCGGTCTGATTGGCTACG
The DNA here is from genome assembly GCA_040512415.1 of Pseudolabrys sp. Taxonomy (GTDB): domain Bacteria; phylum Pseudomonadota; class Alphaproteobacteria; order Rhizobiales; family Xanthobacteraceae; genus Pseudolabrys. Next base: position 8,099 of record JBEVFG010000119.1, read on the forward strand.
TCGTGCCGTTCCTCTTCGTACTGACGATCGTCGTTTTCTTTCACGAACTTGGTCATTTCCTGATGGCCCGCTTATGCGGGATCAAGGTGCTCGTCTTTTCGATCGGATTTGGCCCCGAAATCGCCGGCTTCAACGATCGGTACGGAACGCGCTGGAAAATTTCCGCGATCCCGCTCGGCGGCTATGTGAAGTTCTTTGGCGACGACAATGCGGCAAGCGTGCCGGATCAGGCTGCCGCGGCGTCGATGTCGGCTGCCGATCGGAAAGACAGTTTCATGTTTCAGCCGGTGCGCTCGCGCGCAGCGGTAGTCGCTGCCGGTCCGATCGCGAATTTCGTGCTGGCGATCGCCATTTTTGCCGCCATTTTCATGACGGTCGGCAAGCAGACCACGAGCGCACGGGTCGACACAGTACAACCGGCCAGCGCGGCGGAGGCTGCCGGATTCAAGCCCGGCGACCTGGTAACCGCGATCAATGGTGAGAAAATCGAGAGTTTCTCCGACATGCAGCGCATCGTCAGCATAAGTGCCGGCGAAACGCTGTCGATTGATGTGGACCGCGGCGGAGCGCCGATCACTCTAAAGGCGACGCCGCAACTCAAGGAGCTCAAAGACAATTTTGGCAATATCCATCGTCTAGGCGTGCTTGGTATCAGCCGGTCGATGTCGCCCGGCGACATCAAGACTGAAAAGGCCGGACCGCTGCGCGCCGTCGTCATGGGGGCGCAGGAAACGTGGTTCGTGGTCGACCGGACGCTTGCTTACATCGGTGGGGTCTTTGTGGGCCGAGAAGCGGCCGACCAGCTTGGCGGGCCGATCCGGATTGCCCAGGTTTCGGGACAGGTCGCGACGGCCGGG
>JBEVFG010000120.1:0-13637 GCA_040512415.1 Pseudolabrys sp.
TTGGCGCGCTTGAGGTAGTCGGCCCCGATGCCAATAAGCTCGTACACCTCATCGACCGCGCGATCGAACAGCACGTTGTAGTAGGCCATGTTGAGATGGCCGTTATAGTCGATCCATTGCGGCTCGACATGCATCAGCGACGAGACGAACGGCGCGAAGAAAACCGGATCGAGGTCGGTGCGGTCGAGCATGGTTCAGGCCGAGATCGGATAGACCGCTTTTTCGCCACTGAGGACGCGCGCGACGTCGCTCGCGCACTTAGTCTGCAGCTCCTCGAGCGCTTCGATCGAGTAGAACGCCGTGTGAGGAGAGATGATGACGTTGTCGCGGCCAAGTAGGGGTGAATCCTTCGCGAGCGGTTCGGCCGTCACCACGTCGAGGCCGGCGCCGCCAACCTGTCCGGAATCGAGCGCGGCGATGAGGGCGGGCTCGTCGATCAGTGGACCGCGTGCGGTGTTCACGATGTAGGCGCCTTTCTTCATCTTGGCGAACGCGGCGGCGTTCATCATGCCGCGCGTCGCCGGCATCAGCGGCGCGTGCACGGATACATAGTCGGATTTATTGAGGAGGGTGTCGAAGTCGACGCTCTCGACACGCGCGGCCTTGAAAATGTCCGCCTTCGCGAAAGGATCGAAGGCTATCACTTTGATGCCGAAGGCCTGTGCCTTGGGTGCGACCAGGCGCGGGATGTGGCCGAAGCCGACAAGGCCGAGCACGGTGCCCTCGATGCGGCGGATCGGCACGACCGCCGGCATCTCCCAACGGCCGCCCTGGACGAGCTTGTTGGACAACGGAATCTTTCGGATGAGCGCGAGCAGCAGCGCCATCGCATGGTCGGACACCTCCCGGATGCAGTAGTCCGGCACGTAGTTGACGGCGATGCCCTTTTCCTTCGCGGCGGCCAGGTCGATGTTGTCGACGCCGAGACCGAAGCGGCCGATCGCCCGGCACCGGGTCAGTTGGCTGAGAATCTCGCGGGTCAGTTTCGCGTAGGTGACAAGGATGGCGTCGGCATCCTTCGCGACCGCGAGGATGTCGTCGGCATTGGCGCTCTTCGCCATGCGGTAGGTCGGGTTCAGCCCGGACAGAGCGGCCTTGGCCGGGTCGAGGGACGGAAACACGCTGTCGGTCACTGCAATCACGGGGCCGGCCATTACAAACTCCACATGCGGGAAACGATCGGAACGGACGCGAAAACTACGACAGCGGCGTGCAGGCGTCCACCCAAGCAGGCGAGGGCTGCCCGCGATTTCAACGGCTTAGCGCGATTAACCAAAAATTAACGACAGCCACGCCGGACGGGCCCGGTGGACTATCCTCACAAAAAAATACGGGAGCGTGGCAATGGTTGGAAAGATCGCTCGAGGAGCCTACGTGTTCGTGGTCGCGACGATGTTCGTGGCCTGGATCATTTCGTTCAACAAGGAGGCGTCGGCCACGCCACAGACCACCGGCCCGCAGGTGTGGTACATCCACTCGTAGTGAGCTGTCGGCGGCGACGAGCTCTGCTCACGGTCGGACGCATATGAATAGTGCCTTGGCGCAGGTCGTAATCCCCTACGGCAACTTCGACGATGGTTTCGAAAAATATTTGGTCGCCGCGATCACGTTTCTGCTTCTTTGCTTTGCAGTCTGGCAATATTTCCGGGATCGCAAGTAGCGGCTGTCATGTCGCCAGGAACGCAGTTATCTCGCTGGCGAATTTATCCCAGGCGGGCTCGCTTTCCAGAACCAGGTGATTGCGGCTTTCAAGCGTGACAAATTTCGCGCCGGGAATACCCGCGGCGAGTCTGCGTCCTTCATCAAACGTCACCCACGCATCGTTGCGGCAGTGAAGGACAAGGGTCGGCACTTTCACCTGCGACAGCAGATCCGAAATATCGAGCTCGCCGGTCGCGCGCATGATGCGCAAAGCGTTTTCGGTCGAGGTCGTCATCCGCTGCAAATCGTTGAACCATTGCATCTGCTCGGGCGTGCCGTCAGGAAAAAACAGCGACGTGAAGAACTGCCGGTGCGCCGGGTTTTCCTTGCCCCAGCCCTGCTCGACGATCGAGAATAACGTCCGCGCGTGCTCCGGATCGCGCCTGGTCCTGCCCCGTGCAAAGCCGCCATACAGCACCAGGTGGGTGACACGCTCGGGGTGGCGGATGGCGTAGACGATCGACACCGCGCAGCCCTGCGAGATACCCAGCAGCGCGAAGCGCTTTAGCCTGGCGGCGTCAACAACGCTTTCCAGGTCACGAATGAAAGCCTCGAAGGAAATATCGGGCACATCCCAATCGGACAGTCCGTTGCCGCGCTCGTCGTAGCGGATGAGCTGATGGCGGGCCGCAAATTCGTGCAGCAGGTGGCTCCAGATCGGGCTTTGCCAATCATATTCGAGATGGTTGAGCCAATTGGCCGCTTTCACCAGCGGCGGGCCCTGGCCGGCCAGCGCGTAGGCGATGCGAACGCCGTCGGATGCGGTGCAGAAGTGGACTTCCTGGTTCAGCGTTGGCTGTGATGGCGCAGCGGCCGGCCAAGGTGCCGACGCGTTCTTGACGTCGCCTACAAAACGAAAGCCTTTGCGTGCGATTGTGCGGACGAACTGCTGACGCCCGCCGCTGTCGCCGAGGGCCTTGCGCACGGCATTGATGCGGCTGTCGAGTGTCGAATCCGACACGATGCGTCCGCTCCACACCGATGCAATGAGATCGTCTTTGCTGACGACGCGATCGCGGTTCTCGATCAGGTAAACCAGCAGGTCAAAGACTTGCGGCTCGACCGGAATGTTCGCGCCACGCGCGTGCAATTCCCGCCGCTCGCAGTCGAGCGTAAAATCATCGAATGAAAACAACACGTTGTCGCCCGCAAAATGACGCCGCGACTATAGCTCACGCGCACACTGATGAGAAATCAATCTCGCCTCAATGGCATATCAATGTTTCCGCAACGACGCCGGAAAATGGCCTTGTCATGGTGATGGCTCACACAAGCCGTGAGCTTTCATGTTTCGACTGCGACGAACCAGGCTGTGGAATTGGCTCATGCGGCGCATCGGCGCGCTGCGCGCCTGGGCGATGCGGCCGGCGCAGGCGAAGCCATTTCGCATCAACCGCTTTCATTGAATTGGCGGGCTCCTATGCCGTGCCTTCCGGCACGCCGGCCTTGCGCAGTCCCTCATAGTAGCGATCTGCGCCCATATCGCGGCTGAAGGGATGCATGTCGCGCACGAAGGCGACGGAGAAGTTCGGTCGCATTCGCGTCAACTCGGTGAGATAACGCCGCGCCTCGTCTTCGCGTCCCAATTGTCCCAATGCCGCGATGAGAATTGCGTAGCGTGACCACTGGAAGCTCGGCTGCGCCAAAGCGCGCAGCGCAAAGCGCACGGCGGTTTCATCCTCGCCGACGAGGTATTTGGCCTCGGCTATACGGGCGAGGTAGGAGCCCATATTGGGATCCTGCGGACTAAGCCGGATCGCGGATTGCAGGTGTGGAAACGCCTCGTGCGGTTTTCCTGAAAACACGAAAGCGGCGCCGAGACCGTAGTGCGCAAGCGCGAGGCTCGGATTGAGGTCCAAAGCGAGTTCAAGCTCCGAGATGGCTGCCGCATACTCCCGGCGCAAGTAGCGCGTTCGTCCGAGCGTGCAGTGTGCCCCCGCATCGTCGCGATCGAGTGCAACAGCCTTTTGCGCGAACTCGATGGCGCGCTCGCGATTGTGGGTGACCGATTCGGCAAATCCGTACACCACTTCGTAGTAATAGGCCTCGGCGGTGGCGGAATAAGCAGGCCCGAGCTCAGGGTCGATCGCAATAGCCGCGGCAAACTGCCTGCGAGCTTCAGCGAGGTCGTCCTGCGTATAGCGATAGAGATGAATCATGCCGCGCTGATATGTGCTCCACGCATCGATGCTGTCGCGGTGCTTCACGCGCGCTCTTTCGCGCTCGGCACGGCCCAGCTCCGGCTCGATACCGCCGACGATTGTCTGCGTGATGTCATCCTGGACGGAAAATATGTCGGACAGCGCGCGATCGTAGCTTCTGGCCCAGACGCTGCTGCCATTGCTGCCGTCGATGAGCTTGGCGGTGACTCGAATACGATCGCCGGCGCGGCGGACGCTGCCCATCAGGATGTACCGCACGCCAAGCTCGCGGGCGATGTCGTTGGGGTCGATGTCCCTGCTCTTGTACGCAAAGGCGGAGCCACGCGCGATGACAAAGAACCAGCGCACGCGCGACAGCGCCGTGATGATTTCCTCGGTCACACCATCCGCGAAGGAATCATCTGCCGCGTCGCCGCTCATGTTGCTGAACGGCAGGACCGCGATAGATGGTTTTTGCGGTAGCGCGAGGGCCGGACCTGCCTCCACGCCAGCCATCTGCCCTGCAGTGTCCGTGGCCTCGACCGGGGCGACAAAGCGAAAGCCCTTCCTCGCAAAGGTGCGAATGCAGGACTGCTTCTCGCCGGTGTCGCCGATAGCCCTGCGCACGGCATTGATCCGGCTGGTCAGCGTCGATTCGGAAACAATGCGGCCGGCCCAGACCGAGGCAATCAGATCATCTTTGCTGACGACGTGATCACGATTTTCGATGAGATAGACCAGAAGATCGAAAACCTGTGGCTCGAGAGCGACCAGAACGTCGCCCGTGCGCAGCTCCCGGCGCTGGCAATCCAACGTATAATTATTGAATAAAAACAGCACGTTGTGCCCCACGAACGGCCGTAAAACCCTACGGATCGGCCCTCTAAAGCGAAATCAAGACTTCCTCAAGAACAAATCAAGCCGGACTCAAAGTCTTTGGACCGGAAAGGGCGCATCCATGCTGCCGAAAACGAATGGAGCATGTGATGGAATTGCACACGATCAGGCGCTTCGGGGTCGATATCTACCGTTATCGCAAGGAAGCGCTGGCCCTCCGCGCGCAAACCAGAACGGAATTCTTCCGAATCGCTGGCCGCGTTTTTCGTCCGGTCATCCTTGCAGTCATTGCCGCGTATCTGTCCATGCGGGTGATCGCCCCGTCGGCGGCGGCGGCTGAAGTTCCCGAGACGATTGCTGCTCGTGGTGAAACACTAGTTGCGACGATGCACGCGACCGGTGCGCAAATCTACGAGTGCAAGACAAATTCCGACGGCGAATTGGCCTGGCAGTTCCGCGAGCCGATCGCAACGCTGGTGATCGACGGCAAGACCGTCGGCCACCATTTTGCAGGACCGGTTTGGGTGATGGCGGACGGCAGCGCCGTGAGCGCCAAGGTTTCGGCGCAGGCGCCCGGCGCGACCACGAACGATATTCCGCTTCTGAGACTGGATGTTGCTGCCCGGCACGGGTCCGGACTTCTCAGCGGAGTCACAACCATCCAACGCTTGAACACGCACGGCGGTCGCGCCGACGCGGCCTGCGATGCGCCGGGAAAATTCCTGAGCGTGCCGTATAGCGCGGACTACGCTTTCTACAAGAAGGCTGCCTCCGACACGCGGTCTCATTGACCGCATCTGTCATCCAATCAGAGGACGCAATGCAAATACAGGTCACTAATATCCACCGCCGCAGTAACGGCACCGTCGATACCGATGTCTATCGGCGGAAGGCCTTCCTGCTGCGGCGGGAGACCACAAATCGAACCTTGCGCCGGTTGGGACGCTCTTCGGCTGATTGGCGCAATCGCGATCCTCGTGAGCTACGTTCTGTTCTTGCCACGCAATCCGTTGCCGCAAGGCGCAGGCTCGACGTTCGCGCCGGCCAAGGTCTCACTGCTGCCGGATTCACTGAAAACGTCAAAGTGGAATCACCGCAGTCAATAGGAGATGGTCATGGGAAAACTCGTCGCGTTTCTATATGGCATCGTTGCTTATCTGGCGTTCGCAGTTGTCATCGTCTACGCCATCGGCTTCGTTACCGGTCTGATGGTGCCGAAAACGATTGACTCCGGGCCGGCGGGTCCGCTCGTGGAATCCATCGTTATCAATCTCGTGCTGTTGACGATTTTCGCCCTGCAGCACAGCGTCATGGCGCGGCCGCAATTCAAGAAATGGTGGACGACGATCGTCCCGAAATCTGTCGAGCGCAGCACTTACGTGCTGCTCGCCAGCCTCGCGCTCGCGCTCGTGTTCTGGCAGTGGCGGCCGATTCCCGGCGTGGTGTGGGAGGCAAAGGACCCCACGATTGCCGCGTCACTTCTGTATCTCGGATTGTTCGGCTGGGTGCTAGTCTTCATCAGCACGTTCATGATCAACCACTTCGAGTTGTTCGGGCTGCATCAGGTCGCCAATAATCTCACCGGCAAGTCGATGCCGCCGATGAAGTTCAAGACGCCGATGCTGTACAACGTCGTCCGCCACCCAATCTATCTCGGGTTCATCATTTTCGTATGGGCGACACCCACGATGACGGCCGGCCACCTGCTGTTTGCCGCGGTCGTGACGGCTTACATCTTTGTCGGGATCGCGCTCGAGGAGCATGACCTGATTGAAGTGTTCGGCGACGAGTATCGCCGCTACCGGGCGCGGGTGGCGATGATCGTTCCGTTCATCGGACGGTCGTCCTGAGCTAACGGGGCCGGCGGGCGGCGGATTCCCTTAACCGAAGGTTGTCCCCGCAACCCCGCCGCTGTCGGTCTCGTTTCACCCGCAACCTGTCCTCTGCTAACGTCAGCTGACGTGCAGCAGAGGACAGTTCTATGGCCGTGACTGAGGTCGCCGGGCGGGGGCGCAATGCCGGCGCAATCAAGAAAACAGTGGCCGCGCTGACGGCGGCTTTCGGAAATCGTGTGGTGACGTCGCAGGCCGTGCGCGAGCAGCACGGCAATACCGTCACCTGGATCGCAAACCAGCCGCCCGACGCCGTCGTTTTTCCGCAAAGCACCGAAGAAGTGCAGCAAATCGTACGGATCTGCGCCGAAAGCGGCGTCGCGGTCATTCCGTATGGCGTCGGCACCTCGCTCGAAGGGCACGTCAATGCGCCGGCCGGCGGTGTGTCGATCGATTTCCGCGACATGAACAAGGTCCTTGCCGTGCACGCCGAGGATCTCGACTGCGTCATCGAACCCGGCATCACCCGCAAGGCGCTCAATGAGCAGCTGCGCGACAGCGGGCTGTTCTTCCCGATCGATCCGGGCGCCGACGCTTCGCTCGGGGGCATGGCGGCGACGCGCTGCTCCGGCACCAATGCGGTGCGCTACGGCACGATGAAGGACAACGTCCTCGCCCTCAAAGTGGTGCTGGCGAACGGAGAGGTGATTGATACCGCACGCCGCGCGAAGAAGACCTCGGCGGGCTACGACCTCACCCGGCTGATGGTCGGATCGGAAGGCACGCTCGGCATCATTACGCAATTGACGTTGAGGCTGTCCGGCATTCCGGAAGCGATCTCAGGCGGGATTTGCCCCTTTCCATCCGTGGAAGCGTGCTGCAATACCGCAATTCACACAATTCAGTCCGGCATCCCGGTGGCGCGGATCGAACTGCTCGATGCGCTGCAGGTGAGAGCGGTCAACCTGCATTCCAAGCTCGGGCTGGCGGAGACGCCGATGCTGTTCCTTGAATTTCACGGCACCGAGTCGTCGGTCGCCGAGCAGTCAAAGCGCTTCGGTGAGATCGCCGCGGACTTCGGCGGCGGCCCCTTCACCTGGACGACACGGCCGGAGGAACGCACCAAATTGTGGGAGGCGCGCCACCACGCGGCACTGTCGAACTTTGCGCTGCGGCCGGGCGCCGCAATGGTCCCGACCGATGTTTGCGTGCCGATTTCGCGGCTGGCGGAATGCGTTACCGAAACGCAACGCGACATTGCGGAAAGCCGCATCCTTGCGCCGATCGTCGGCCACGTCGGCGACGGTAATTTTCATCTCACGCTTCTTGTCGACATGGAGGATGCCGATGAGGTCAGGCGCGCCAAGGCCCTTTCGGAACGGCTGGTCGAACGCGCGCTTGCGATGGACGGGACCTGCACTGGCGAGCATGGGGTCGGGCAAGGGAAAATGAAGTATCTGGTAGCCGAGCACGGCGCGGCTGCGCTGGCGGTCATGGCCTCGATCAAGCGCGCACTCGATCCGCAGAACATAATGAACCCGGGTAAGATCGTCGCACTGAGCTGAGACCGGCGCGCTTCTCGCTGACATTGGCCCGGCAAATGTTCCGCGACACAGATTTGCCGACAATAGTGGCAAATCTGGCCTATATTTCATTGAACGTGAGCGCGAACGGATGCCGGATGCGGTCTGGCGCTGGAGTTGGCGTTGCAAACCACACTGCTCGGATTGGCGATTGCAATCATCCTGGCGCTCGTTGCGGCGCTGGTAGGACCGCTGCTGCTCGACTGGGGCAGTCATCGCACTCTGTTCGAAGCTGAGGCGACCCGGCTGATCGGTGTCAATGTGCGTGTGACGGGCGGCATCGACGCGCGGTTGCTGCCGTCGCCGCGTCTAACGCTGCACGACATCCAGATCGGCGATGGCAGCGAAACGATCCGCGCTCGTTCGCTCGGCGTCGAACTCGCGCTCGGCTCACTCATGCGTGGTGAATGGCGTGCCGCCGAGCTTCATCTTGTTGGGCCACAGGTTCGTCTGGGCCTGGATTCATCCGGGCGATTGCAGGCGCCGAATCTGGTGATGACTTTCAAGCCGGACGAATTGTCGATCGACCGGCTCAGCATCGAAGACGGCACGGTTGTGTTGGCCGACGCGGCCAGCGGCACAAGCCTCACGCTCGGACGGGTTTGGTTCAACGGAGAAGCGCGGTCACTTGTCGGCCCGGTGAAGGGCGAGGGGGCGGTCACGGTCGCCGGTGCGCTTTACCCCTACCGGCTCGCCTTAGGCCGCGTTAGCGAGGCGGGTACGCTCAAGCTGCACCTCAACGTGGATCCCACTGATTATCCGCTCAATTTCGAGGCCGATGGCACCCTGGCGGTTGCCGGCAACACGCCAGGATTCGACGGAACGCTCGGTCTGGCGCGGCCGGTTGGCATTGGCCTGCGCCGGCCAGGGCCTGCGGCCGGCGATGTCACCCAGCCGTGGCGCGTCGGCGGGAAGATCAAAGCAACGGCGCAGTCGGCGCTGATGCAGGACGTCGAATTCCAGTACGGCTCAGAAGAGCAGGGGTTCCGGCTGGCCGGCGTGGCCGACTTCAAATTCGGCGCGAGGCCACGGTTCAACGGGATCTTGTCCGGAAGGCAGATTGATGTCGACCGGGCTGTTTCCGGAGGCGGTGCCGGCAAACAGACGCCTGCGGCCGTGATACGCCAGCTTGTTGCGCTCGGAACAAGCGCATTCCGCACATCGCTGCCGGTGCAGCTTGGCATCGGCATCGATCAGGTGACTCTCGGCGGCAACGGCTTGCAGAATCTGCGCGGCGATATCACCAGCAATCCAAGCGGGTGGAGTCTCGATCGTCTGGAATTCCGCGCGCCGGGTCTGACCCAGGTGCGGCTCAGCGGGCGTCTCGCTGTCGGCAATGACGGCGTTACTTTTTCGGGGCCGGCACAAATCGACTCGTCCGATCCGAGAGCGCTGGCGCTCTGGCTCGAAGGGCGGGGCGATACCACGCAAGGCGATATTCGTCCGTTGAGCCTGCACGGCGATGTCACGCTTGCCAGCGATAGAATTGCCGTTGAGCAGCTCAAGGCTGAATTCGATCGCAGGCCTGTGACGGGTCGGCTTGGCTACACGCTCGCCTCCGCCGATCGGCCGGCGAAGCTCGACGCGGACCTGAAGGCGCCGCAGCTTGATATTGACGCGGCGCTCGGTTTTGGCCGTACGCTGCTCGCCGGCTCCACGCTCGAACGTCCGCGCGAGATGACGCTTGCGATCGAAATCGGGCGTGCCTCGTTCAGCGGGATCGATGCGGGAAACGCGCGCGTGGATATGCATGTCGATCCGGATGGACTGCAGGTCGACCGGCTGACGATCGGCGACATCGGCGGAGGAAGCTTCAGCGCGGCGGGCCGTATCGAAACGAAGGGAAACGTGCCGCGCGGCTCAATCACCGTCGATCTGGAAACGACGAAAGCTGCAGCGATCGTCACGATCGCAGAAAAGGTCGTGCCGGAGCGGATCGCATCTGCCGTCAGAATTCTCGAGCGGGTTGGGCGCGCAAAGCTGCACGGGACGCTTGAAGTCGCAGGCGACGACAAGACGTCGGCGACGGCCGCGCGGGTGGCTGTGACGGGGACGCTCGACGAAGTGCGTCTCGATGCGCGTGCGCGCGTCAGTGGCGATTGGCAGTCCCGCAGCGTATCCGTGGTCGAGATGAATGCGACCGTCGATGCGACGGCGGGGTCCTTGGTGAAATTTGCCAAGCTCGACGAGGTCGTCGCATCAGGCAATGGTCCGGCGCAGCTGAAGGCCAGCCTGAAGGGGCCGGTCGGCGGCGACCTTACATTTGATGTTCAAGTGGCGGGGGAGGGCCTGGCGGCAAAACTCACCGGCAAGGGAAAAGTGCCTGCGACGGGCCGCATCCAGGGCGACGCTTTGGTCGAGGTGCGCGAAGCCCATCTGAAGCCGCCACGACCGGGACCGGTTGCCGCCAGCGCAGGCCAGCTTCCGTTCAGATTTTCGTCGCGCGTTGCGCTTGCGGCGGGCGCTCTCACGTTTGACGGCATCGATGCAAAATTGGGCGCCTCGACCATTCATGGCCGCTTTCGCATCGATGATGCTTCTCCTCGGCGTGTTGAAGGCGCATTTGATGCGAATGTCGCCGATGGTGGAAGTATGCTCGCCATTGCCATCGGCTTGCCGCGTGCCGTGAAAGATGGACCAGGCTGGTCCTGGTCGAGCGAGCCGTTCAGCCCCGGATTGTTCGGCAGGTTTGCTGGCGAGATTGCATTCAGGTTTGGCCGCGTGGAGCTATTGCCAAATGTCAACGGACGCGACCTGCGCGGCACGGTGCGTTTCGGTGGCGACAGCATCGCGCTGGACAGCACCGGTGAAATGGCGGGCGGCAAGCTCGCCGGCATCGTTACGTTTCGTAATGCGCAGGATGGCTTGGACGCGCATGTGAAAATGTCGCTTGCGGCTGCGGATACCGGGGCATTGTTCTCTGGTGCGGCGCGGCCGCCGGTTACCGGGTTGCTGAATCTGAGCCTGGAAGGTGAGGCCACCGGCCTGAGCGCAGTTGCGCTCGTCGGCTCTGCAAAGGGATCGGGCAAGATCGAGCTGACAGCTGCCCAGTTGGCCGGCCTCGATCCACGGACTTTCGACGCCGTAACCCGTGCCGTCGATCAGGGCCTCGCGATCGAGCAGGGCCGTATTGCCGACGTCGTACGCAAGTCGATCGGCAGCGGCCGGCTATCGGTCCGTCGCGCGGAATCGGCCCTGACGGTAAGCGCCGGGCAAATCCGTCTCAGCAAGCCGGCCGTCGACAGCAAGGATGCAACGCTGTCTGTCGCCGGTGCTTTCGATCTAACCGACGGCCTGATCGATGCACGGCTTGTGCTGTCCGGCCAGAGCGAAGCGGCCGGCGGGCGCCCGGACATCTTCATCGCCCTGAGGGGGCCGATGCCGGACGTTTCGTACAACATTGACGTTTCGGCCCTCACCGGGTGGCTCACCCTGCGAGCTGTCGAAAATCAGACTAAGCGGTTACGTGCGATCGAACTCGCCCCACAACAACCGGCAACTCGGCCGGCACCGAAAGTCAATCCGGCACCGCCATTGCCGGCGCCGACCGACATAAAGCCGGCGCCCAAGCCACGAAGTGTAGGCCGGCCCGCAGCGTCAGTCGGCACGCAGAACTGAGTGGATGACGCGCGCACCTGGTATATCGCGGGTATCGCTGTGCATGCTGCTGTGGTCGTCGACGCTATGCACACGATAGTGGTCGAGAACGAAAAGACGTATCGCTGATGACAAGTTGCCGTGACGGCGATCAGTGTCGATAGAAGCGACCAAGTCTGACAGCGTCACTTCTCTACCGGTAGCGATTTCCTTCAGTCCCTTCCAAAACGCGTCTTCGAGACTGACGCTCGTTTTGTGTCCCGCAATAACAATCGAACGTTTGACAACCGGAGATTTCATCGGCGGTCCCCTTTTTCAATCCGGCGCCGGTCGAGGTCGCGGCTGGCCTTGGCTTGCTGCGCAGCTTCGAGCTTTCGGAGATGTTTCGGCTGGCCGAAAGCCAGACGATTGGCCTGAGCAGTCTGATCACGCTTCTGCCGTTTCGCTTGCTCGCGGACGGTCCGAAGATTGATCACCTCAGCCATTCCGTGTCCTCGACGGTAACCAGCGAGTTTCAGTTCTACGTTCAGCTAACTCCGAACCATCGCTGGCAAATGCGCCCATACGTTGGCGGAAACGTGCCTTTACGGCGAACTTCACAAGCTTCAACACGTCACTGCTGGGCTGTTTGAGGGCAGAATTCAATACACAGTTAGTTGATTACAAAACTCAAGCAAATGAATCCGCACGAGCATCAGTAGAAACAAACGTGGAATATCCTAGGAAACTTTGGAAGTCCCAAATAATATTCACACCCAGCCTTGCTATACTGGCGAAGACGCAAAACGTATGGCCCGCGAAACTCTACGGTAACTTTTTGCGCCCGCGTCATTTGACGTAAAGAAGCCCCTCAATAGTACCGGTTACGTTCCGCGCGCCCGCACGAATACATAAGCCCGGATTGTGCCCGAGAGTCAGTTGTCGATGGAACTCAGTGCGGTCTGGTCATTTTTTCTGGCCGGACGAGCCGATCAAATTCGGCCGCCGTGACGAAGCCCAGACGAATCGCTTCCTCGCGCAACGTCGTTCCATTGGCGTGCGCCGCCTTCGCGACCTGAGCGGCCCTGTCATATCCGATTTTCGGGGAGAGGGCGGTGACGAGCATGAGAGAGCGCTCCATCAGTTCGCGGATGCGCGCTTCGTTGGCGCGAATTCCGACGACGCAATTGTCGGTGAAGGAAACGACAGCGTCGCCGAGCAGCCGGATCGACTGCATCATGCAATAAGCGAGCAATGGCTTATACACGTTGAGCTCAAAATGCCCCTGGCTGCCGGCGACCGTAATGGCCGTTTGATTTCCGAACACCTGGCAGCAGACCATCGTCAGCGCTTCGCTCTGCGTCGGATTGGTCTTGCCGGGCATGATCGAAGATCCAAGCTCGTTGCTTGGAAGGATCAATTCGCCGAGGCCGGAGCGCGGACCAGATCCCATCAGGCGAATATCGTTTGCGATCTTGAACAGGGCCGTAGCGGCGGAGTTGATGGCGCCATGCGCGAACACATAGGCATCGTGGCCGGCCATGTGCTCGAACTTGTTGGGTGCGCTCGTGAACGGCAACCTCGTCAGTTGAGCGATCCGCTTTGCGAAGGCCTTTGCAAATCGCGGCTTGGAATTCAGGCCGGTGCCTACGGCCGTGCCGCCTTGCGCAAGCGGGTATAGCTCGCGCTGCGCCATTGTCAGGCGGGCAAGAGATGATCGCACCTGCGCGGCATAGCCGGAGAATTCCTGCCCGAGGGTGACCGGCGTCGCATCCATTGTGTGCGTACGGCCGATCTTGATGATCTTGGAAAATTCCTTCGCCTTTTTGTCGAGCGCCCGAAGCAGGTGCGCCAGCGCCGGCTTGAGCTGACGCTCGATTTCGATGGCCGCCGCGATATGCATGGCGGTCGGGATCGAATCGTTCGACGACTGGCTCATGTTCACGTGATCGTTTGGATGCACTGGC
>JBEVFG010000121.1:0-4942 GCA_040512415.1 Pseudolabrys sp.
GTCGGTTCGCTCTGTGCGTCGCGATCGATCCCGGTTGGCGCCGCCTCAGGCGGCATTTGCTTGCCTGTTAAGTAATGACGAAACCACCTTATTCCAAGCAGTTAGCAAGGCATCGATTTCGGCTTCGGTGGTGCTCCAGCCGAGGCTGACCCGTACGGCGCCCCGCGCTAGCGCGGGTTCCACACCCATCGCCGCCAGAACATAGGAGGCCTGCACTTTGCCCGAAGAGCAGGCGGAACCTGACGAAACCGCTACGCCGTTGAGGTCGAAGGCGATTATCGCGGTTTCCGCCTTTAGTCCTGGCACCGTGAACAGGCTCGTATTGGGCAACCGCAGAACGTCTTCGCCAAAGATCACCAACCGCGGTGTCGACGACTTGAGGCCCGCTTCGAAACCGTCGCGGAGCGCCGCAAGCCGCTGGAAATTCGAGTGCCGCGCCGCCGCCGCCGCCGCACCAAATCCAGCAATAGCCGCCACGCTTTCCGTCCCCGGCCGTAGTCCGCGCTCCTGGCCACCGCCCCTGATCAGCGGGTCGCCGACATGGACGTCGCCGCGCCGGATGAGTGCGCCGGCTCCCTGTGGACCGCCAAGCTTGTGCGAGGAGATCGACATCAGGTCTGCGCCAAGCGCGCCAATGTCGCACGCAATTCGACCAGGCCCCTGCACCCCATCAACGTGAAGAACACCGCCGGCCGCATGCACGATGTGGGCGACCTCTGCGATCGGCTGCACAACGCCGGATTCGTTGTTGGCAAGCATCACCGAAACCAGCGGCCGCTCGGATCGCGTCAACGCAGGGCGAAGCGCATCCAGATCGACGACCCCGTCGGAGTTCACCGGAGCTACTTCAACTTGTCCGGCGCTGAAGCGCCCGCCGCTCAGCACCGACGGATGCTCGATCGCGGAAATGATCAGCCGGTCGCGTGGCTCACGACGCCCGCCGATCTCGATGGCCGGTGTCAGCGCCAAGGCATTCGCTTCGGTTGCGCCGCTCGTGAAGGTGACATTTCTGCTCTCGGCACCGATCAGCCTGGCCACGTCTTCACGCGCCTGTTCGATCAGGCGGCGGGCTGCGCGGCCTTCGGCATGGACCGACGACGCGTTGCCGGTCAGCGCAAGCGCCGCGCCCATAGCCTCCCGTGCCTCCTCCCGAAGGGGGGCGGTTGCGTTCCAGTCAAAATACGCACGGTCAGCCATAGTTTTGGCCAGTATCCACTTACCGTTTCTGGTTTTAGACCTGCAAAAAGCTTGCTTTTTGCCCTGCGGGTCGTGGTAGAAGCCCGAAATCACCCGGCCCTTATAGCGTGTGTTGCAGCCGGGGACAGCGGAAATCATATAATTAGAATAATTCTAAACTACTACACCGGTTCGTTAAAGTCCCTCCGGAGCGCAACAAAATCCTGGCGCCGCACCGGCGAACACGTCCGAGGTTGAGAGCAATGCCTGAGATTATCTTTGCCGGCCCCGCCGGACGCATCGAGGGGCGCTACCACCCCGCGCGACAAAAGAACGCGCCGATCGCAATCATCCTTCACCCGCACCCGCAGTTCGGCGGGACGATGAATCACCCGATCATCTACCAGCTCTACTACGCCTTTGTGCACCGCGGCTTCTCGGCGTTGCGGTTCAATTTTCGCGGGGTCGGTCGCAGCCAGGGCTCATTCGATCACGGACAGGGCGAACTCTCGGATGCCGCAGCCGCGCTCGACTGGGCGCAGACCATCAATCCGGAGGCCAAGAGCTGCTGGATCGCAGGCTTTTCGTTCGGCGCCTGGATCGGGATGCAGCTTTTGATGCGCCGTCCCGAAATCGAGGGCTTTATCTCGATCTGCCCGCCGGCCAACCTTTATGATTTCTCGTTCCTCGCTCCCTGCCCCTCGTCGGGCCTCATCATTCATGGGGACAAGGACGCTGTCGTCCCTCACAAAGACGTGACGACGTTGGTCGACAAGCTCAAGACCCAAAAGGGAATAGTGATCGAGCAAAAGGTTGTGCAAGGCGCCAATCATTTCTTTGACGGCAAGGTCGAAGCGCTGCTTACTTCGATCAGCGCCTATCTCGACAAGCGGCTGAAGACGGAGCGCAAGCCGGCTGCGTAGAAGTTCGGCGGAAGCCCAGGTCGCAACGCTTGGTTCGTGTCTGGCGGGGAAATGGCGACACGCGGACAATCTTCCGCGGAACGAACATGCTTCTTGTCAAAACTTATCTTGATAAAAGCGCCATTCACGGCCTTGGTGTTTTCGCAGGCGAAGTCCTTCGCAAGGGCACGAAGGTCTGGCGATTCGTCGATGGATTCGACCGAGTCTACTCACCCACCCAGTTCGCCAAACTGCCCAAGCCCGCGCGGGACTACATCTGGAACTACGGATACCGCGTGGACGGCGAGATTCTGCTGACGATCGATCACGACCACCATATGAACCACTCCGACCACGCGAACACCCATTGGCACAATGGTCACATTGTTGCGACGCGCACCATTCGCAAGGGCGAAGAAATTACCAACGACTACCGGCAGTTCGACGCGGGTTTTTGCGCGGCCTTCCTGAAGAGGAAGTTGCGGGTCGTCGCAAACAATCTAGGGCCGCGCGACGACGCCACCTACGAGCGGTTGCGGCGCGCCGGTCGTCTTCGGAAAGGCGATCGGAAGGTCGTTTAAGGTACGCACGGCAAGGTACGCAAAGGCCTGCGTCTCGCGGGCGTCTGGCGACCACCCCCCAAATCAGACCCCGCCTCCGCACGATCCGACCCGCAACCCGGCAGCCAGCCCCCGACGCTATGCTTGCCAGCGCCATGCATTGTTGAATCCGACGGCGGACCTGTTACACCACCCGCCGACGCATGCGACAAGACCGCTGCCCGAGTATCCAAGAATGAGCGCGTATAAATCCGATTTTCTCAACGTCCTGGCCGAGCGCGGCTTCATTCATCAAGTCTCGGAGCCCGAGACGCTGGATGCGCGCGCGAATTCCGGCGTGATCACGGCCTATATCGGATTCGATTGCACCGCGGCGTCGCTGCATGTCGGCTCGCTGCTGCCGATCATGATGCTCTACTGGTTGCAGCAGACCGGGCACCGGCCGATCGCCCTGATGGGTGGCGGCACGACGCGCGTTGGAGATCCGTCGGGAAAAGACGAAAGCCGCAGGATCCTCACCGACGAGATGATCGACGAAAATCTCGCCGGTATCCGGGCGATCTTCTCCAAATTCCTGAAATTCGAAGGCGCCGGCGGCAATGCCATCATGGCGAACAATGCCGATTGGCTCAACAAGCTCAACTACATCGATTTCTTGCGCGATGTGGGCCGACACTTTTCGGTCAACCGGATGCTCTCGTTCGACTCAGTCAAGTTGCGCCTCGATCGCCAGCAGGAATTGTCGTTTCTCGAATTCAACTACATGGTTCTGCAAGCCTATGACTTCGTCGAATTGAACAAGCGTCACGGCTGCATTCTGCAGATGGGTGGCTCCGACCAATGGGGCAATATCGTCAACGGTATTGATCTTGGCCGCCGCATGCTGAACGCGCAGCTGTTTGCCCTGACCGCACCTCTGATCACGACGTCGTCCGGCGCCAAGATGGGCAAGACCGCAGCCGGTGCGGTGTGGCTCAACGCCGATCAGGTCAGTGCGTACGACTATTGGCAGTACTGGCGTAACACCGAGGACGGCGACGTCGTTCGCTTCCTCAAACTCTTCACCGTCTTGCCGATGAATGAGATTGCGCGCCTTGCCTCATTCAAGGGCAACGAGATCAACGACGCAAAGAAGATCCTCGCCACCGAGGCAACGGCGCTGGTGCATGGCCGCACCGCCGCCGATCAGGCGGCAGAGACAGCGCGGAAGACCTTCGAGGAAGGCGCCACATCCTTATCCCTGCCGACAATACCGGTTTCGCAAAAGGATCTGTCGGCCGGTATCGGCGTGCTCAACGCCTTCGTGCTGGCTGGCCTTGCAGCATCGAATGGCGAGGTCCGGCGCGCCATCGGCAACGGCGCGGTCGCCGTCAATGACGCCCGTATCACAAGCGACAAGCACGTCATCTCCAGAACGGACATCACACCGGATGGCGTCATCAAGCTGTCACTTGGAAAAAAACAGCACGTGCTGCTGAAACCGCACTGATTAGCGCGAAGGCGGAATAAAGTTTTGATCGTACGCTCCCGGAGACGGAGCGAACTTCGGATCGAATGTCCCCGGCGACGGAACAAACTTCCGAAGCAGGCCGGGCGCGATCGCACTGACCGGATTGACCGTGACCCTTGGCGCACCGGGCGGGCCGACCGCCTCGTAGTTGATGCCGAGCAAACCTTCCTTATTGCCGCCGCCAAGGAACAGGCCGACGATCGGTATCTGCCCGAACATATTGTTGAGACCGTAGAATGGAACGAACGTGCCGCGGAGGTGTACTTCGTCCCTCACGTAATCAATGTTTCCTTCGACGGTCGCGCCGACCAGGGGGCCGCGCACGATGCCGTCGCGAATGGCCATCTTGCCGGGAAGGCGCGTAAACTCGGAGCGCATCTCGCTGAAGTCGACGCCGGAGGTTCCGGGGGCACCGGGTGAATTCGGAGCGCCGGATACAATCCTGTCCAACGTCGGTTCGCCGCGCACCACAAACCTGCGGATATAAATAGTGCCGGCCTGCGGCGATTGTTCCTGGGTCGGCGGGTCCATCGCCATCCACATCTGGCCGCCGTACATGCGCGGATACATGTCCGTGAACCGGAACAGCGCGCCCGCATCATCCGTCTCAAAATAGATGACCTGGTGACTGTCGCGCGAACGTATGCGCAGGTCTCCATTGAATGGCGTGTCGCGGCCGATCTTGCTGGCCATGGCGAAGTTGCGGATGTGGCCGTCGCGGCGAGACATCTTCAAATCCAGACCGCGCAAGGTTTCGCCGTTGTGGCCGGCGACCGTGCCGACCTTTACCTCCA
>JBEVFG010000122.1:0-4016 GCA_040512415.1 Pseudolabrys sp.
TTCAAGAAAGCAATGGAAAATATCGGCGATGTGGTCGCGTTCCTCGATCAACCCGAATTCGCGAA
This sequence comes from Pseudolabrys sp., assembly GCA_040512415.1. Classification (GTDB taxonomy): domain Bacteria; phylum Pseudomonadota; class Alphaproteobacteria; order Rhizobiales; family Xanthobacteraceae; genus Pseudolabrys. The sequence goes on from JBEVFG010000122.1 coordinate 66, forward strand.
ATTCTGGGATGAGGATGCCAAACGCGTCGAACAAGCCGTCAGCCTGATCGGCAAAGTGAGTTAGGACGACAGCAGGCCTTGAATGACAAAAGGCCGCGCATTGCGCGCGGTTTTCACGGTCGCTCGTAAACGTAAGAACGGCGGAGCTAGGGGAGAATCATCATGGATCGTCGCAATTTTCTCATCGGCACCGGCGCGTCTACCGCCGCCTTCGCGGCTGGACCGGCCTTCGCGCAGGAGGCTTTTCCATCGCGCGCGATCACGATCATCAATGCATTTCCGCCTGGCGGCGCCAACGACATCGCGACACGACCCTTCGCGTCGGCGCTTGAGCCTGTCATCAAACAACCGGTGATCGTCGAGAGCAAGACAGGCGCCGCAGGCCAGGTTGGCGCACAGGTTGCCGCCAATGCGAAGCCGGATGGCTATACGTTGCTGTCGCACAACAACGGACTCTCCGGATACGAAGAGGTCGACAAACTGTTCGGGCGGCAACCGAAAACCACCCGCGCCGATTTCATCCCTTTGGCCCGACTGATAGCCGATCCAGTGCTGGTGCTTGTCAACGATCAGCAACCCTACAAAACGCTCAAGGACTTTATCGACGACGCCAAAAAGCGGCCGGAGGCGATTGTTTACAGCTCAGGCGGGCTTTACGGAGCGACCCATCTGCCGGTTGCGCTCCTCGAAAAAGTCACGGGCATACCGAAGCTTCGCCATCTGCCGACCAATGGCGGCGGACCGGCCATTACCGCTCTTCTCGGCAACAACGCCCAAATGAGCACGCAGAGTGTGTCTGCGTCGCTCCCGCACATCAAAGCCGGCAAACTGCGCCCGTTGGCGTCTTTCGGCGGCAAGCGATCAGCATCAGTACCCGATGTGCCGACGCTGAAAGAGCTCGGCTATGACGTGGAATATTACTTGTGGGTCGGCATTTTCGCGCCGAAAGGCACGCCCTCCAACATTGTTGCGACGTTGAGCGCGGCGATCGACAAAGCCGGGACGTCCGACGCGTACAAGAGCGCCATGAGCAATGCCGGGCTCCAAGCCGATTATCTCAACGCCGCTGGATTTGCGAAATTCTGGGCGGACGATGCAAAACGATCCGACGAAGCCGTCAAATTGATCGGCCGCGTGCAGGGCTGAGCCAAATTCGATTGATCGATAAGCCGGACCGGAAAGAAAGGGGAGCAAGATGGATCGCCGCAGTTTTGTTATCGGTACGGCCGCGTCCGCGGCAACGCTGGCAGCCGGTCAGGCGCCCGCACAGGAGGCCTATCCGACGCGTGCCATTACGATGATCAGCCCGTTTCCACCGGGAGGCGTCAGCGACACCATCACGCGCCCGCTCGATGCGGCGCTGGAAGCGGTTTTCAAGCAGCCGGTCGTCCTGGAGAACAAGACGGGCGCCGCAGGCGCGGTTGGCGCGCAATATGTCGCTGCCGCGAAGCCCGACGGCTATACGTTGCTTAGCCACATCGTGTCGATTTCGGGCTTCGCAGCCGTCGACAAACTGTTCGGACGCCAGCCGAAGTTCACCAATGCCGATTTCGTTCCGATCTGCCGCGTCATCGCCGACCCGATCGTGCTGATCGTCAACAAAGATGTGCCCTATCGCACGCTGAAAGAACTCGTCGCCGATGCGAAAGCCAATCCGGACAAGGTGATTTACAGTTCGTCGGGACTTTACGGCGCGTCGCACATCCCGACCGTGCTGTTCGCGAAAGCGGCGGGCGATCTGCAGATGCGCCATTTGCCGACCAACGGCGGCGGCCCCGCTGTCACCGCTGTGCTGGGGGGCAATGTCAATTTCTTCATGTCGCCGACGTCGATCGCCCTGACGCATATTCGCGCCGGCAAGGTGCATCCGCTCGCCGTGTCGAGCGCAAAGCGCGTCAAGGCGCTGCCTGACGTGCCGACCTTCAAGGAGCTTGGCTACATTCTCGAGTACTATTTCTGGGTCGGATTCTTCGCCCCGAAGGGAACGCCGACGCCGATCATCAACACGCTGCGCGAGGGCTTCAAAAAGGCCGCGCACAGCAAGCCGTTCACCGACACGCTCGAGAATCTCGGCCAGGAGCTTGACTACCTGGACCAGCCGGAATTTGCGAAATTCTGGGAAATCGACGCCAAGCGGCAGGAAGACGCGATCAATTCCATCGGTCGTGTGCAAGGATAATTTCGCGTATACCGGAGCCCCGCTGGCGGCGGGGCTGCGAATCCTCTTCAGCCTGAGGATAACTCAATGACTTTGCGCGCCGACCACGTTGCTGGCGCATTCTTCGTCGGCATCGGCCTGCTGGTCATCGCGCTGAGCGGCGACCTGCCGATCGGCACGCTGTCGCTGCCGGGCTCGGGCTTCTTGCCGAAAATCATCGCCGTGCTCATGATCTTCTTCGGACTCGTGCTCGCCTTGCGTGCTGGCGAGAGCAAACCCTTTGCGATTGTGCCATGGCTCGACGCAAAGCACGCTGCCCAGGTCGTCGCAATTACCGCGATAGGCGCCGCGCTTTATGAGTGGCTGGGTTTCCTCACCACCAATATCCTCCTCATGTTCGCCCTGCTCGTTGTCATTGAACGGCGCAAGCTTCTTCCGGCGGCGGTATATAGTGTCAGCGTCGTGGCGGTCACCTATGTTCTCTTCGTCTACCTGCTGAAGACGCCGCTCCAAACAGGCCCGTTCGGAATCTAGGTCCGCCGTGGAAACCACCCTCCTCAGCCTGGCACACGGCTTTTCTGTCGCCTTTGAGCCGACCAACCTGTGGTACGCGTTCCTTGGCTGCCTGGTCGGGACATTGGTCGGCGTCTTACCGGGCATCGGGCCGCTGGCCGGCATTTCCATCCTGTTGCCGGTGACATTCGGCCTCAGCGCCACGCAGGCCATCATCATGCTCGCAGGCATCTACTACGGCTCGCAATATGGCGGCTCGACCACATCGATCCTGATGCGCATTCCGGGCGAAGCCTCGTCGGTGATGACATGCATTGACGGCTATGCCATGGCGAAGAAAGGCCGCGCCGGCGCCGCGCTCTGCATTGCGGCGGTCGGCTCATGGATTGGCGGGACTGTCGGCCTTCTGGTCCTAACGTTGGTCGCACCACCGCTCGCAACCATCGCGCTGCGGTTCGGGCCGCCGGAATACACGGCCCTGCTGGTCCTCGGCCTGATCTTCCTTGCCTACATGTCGTCATCGTCGCTGATCAGGACATTGCTGATGGCGTGCCTCGGGCTGCTCCTCGGCATGATCGGCATCGACAACATGACCGGGCATTTCCGCTACAGCTTCGACCTCGCCGAGCTCGGCGACGGGATTGGCATCGTGCCTGTGGCAGTGGGACTGTTCGGCCTGGGCGAAATCCTTTCGACGCCGAGCGCCGGAGCCGTCAAAGACATCATCAGTCCGCGTTTGCGCGATTTGTTGCCGACCCGCAAGGAGTGGAACGAGGCCGCCATGCCGATTACACGCGGCACGCTGCTGGGATTTATCATCGGCATTATTCCGGGCTCGGCGCACGTAATTTCCAGTTTTCTCTCCTACGCGATCGAAAAGCGTGTCTCGAAACATCCCGAGCAGTTCGGAAAAGGCGCGGTTGCAGGCGTCGCCGGACCAGAAACGGCAAACAATGCCGCATCGACTGGGGCCTTTGTGCCGCTGCTCGCACTCGGCATTCCGGCAAGCCCGATCACCGCCGTTCTGATCGGCGCGCTGATGATTCACGGTGTTTCGGTGGGCCCGACACTCGTCAACGAGCACCCCGACGTGTTCTGGGGCTTCGTCGCGTCGATGTACGTCGGCAACATCATGCTACTGGTGTTGAACCTGCCGCTGGTGAGCCTGTTCGTCACCGTGCTGCGTATTCCCTACGCCTACCTCTATCCGATGATCATCATGTTCTGCATCATCGGCGTTTACGCGGTGAATAATTCGATCGTCGACGTGTGGATCATGC
>JBEVFG010000123.1:0-2872 GCA_040512415.1 Pseudolabrys sp.
TGTGAGGAAGGGCCCGCGTGCATCCGCGCCATGGACGATTGGGGCGTGGGCTGGGCGCGTAAAGATGGACGCATCGCACAAGCGATGGCTCCCGGCCATGATCGTCCGCGCTGCGTTTACGTTGACTTTCTCAACACCGGGCCTGCGGTGTCGAAGACGCTGCGTACGGTCGTGAACAAAGGCAGTGGAATCCGCAAGGCGGGCGATCTCTGCATCGTCGATCTTCTGCGAAACAAAGATGACATCGTCGGTGCCGCGGCGCTCCACCTTGGCTCGGGCGCGCCGGTGATTCTGTCAGCAAAGGCGACCATCCTGGCCACCGGTGGTCTTACACGGCTCTACCGGCGCAACAGCGCATCGGCAAACATGGGCGGTGACGGCTATGCCCTTGCATTGCGGGCTGGCGCTTCGCTCGTGGACATGGAGTTCGTCCAGTTTTTTCCCATCGGTCATCTGGCGCCGCGGTTGATCGGCATGGACCCGATCATGTGGGACCCATTCCGCTACAAGCTTGGCGGACGGCTGCTCAACAATCGTATGGAGGAGTTCACACAACGCTACGGCGTGGCCGAGGACGGCAAATACGTCATCACGCGGGACGTCGGCAGTTACGCGATCCTCAAGGAGGTCGAAGCCGGTCGCGGCTCGCCGCATGGCGGGGTTTATCTCAGCTTTCAGCACTGCCCGGAAAGCGCGTTGCGCGAGTCCTTTGGGCCGGTGATCGATCGCCTCGCCGCCAATGGCATCGATCTGACCAAAATGCCGGTCGAGGTGGCACCGATCGCGCATTACCACATGGGCGGCATCGTAGCCGACGCGCAGATGCAAACGGATTTGCCCGGTCTGTTCGCATCGGGTGAGGCGGTCGGTGGCGCCAATGGCGCCAACCGGCTTTCCGGCAACGCCATCACCGAGGCACTCGTGTTTGGCCGCCGTGCCGGGCGCAGCGCCGCTGACCATGTCAGGCGCTCGAGCGCATCGCCCGATCATGCCGACAACGCCCCCAAGGCGATTGCGCTGATCGCCGCCGATGCGCCGACCCGCGACTTCAATACCGCCGAGATGCTGCAAACGCTTCAAAAAACGATGCAAGACAATGTTGGCGCGTTGCGGAGCGAGGCAAAGATCATCGCCGCTCTCGACATCATCGGCCGCCTGACCGAAGAGCTCGGAAACACTCCGCCCGGAGACGGCAATCGCTTCGACATGCGGCGGATCGAATGGTTCGACCTGCGTAACATGCTGCTGGTTGCCCGCGTGGTCGCCCAGGCCGCGCTCGCACGCACCGAAACCCGCGGAGCGCAACAGCGCGAGGACTATCCGCAATTGTCGCCGGACTGGGCGTTCAATCAGATTGCAAGGCTGCGGGGTGCGCGCATCGAATTGTCGGGCGGCCCACGCGCCGTCGCGGTGGCGGCATCATGAGCGAAAGCGCAACGCTCAAAATATGGCGCGGCCTCGATGCGAACGCCGGCCGGTGGGAAAGCTATGAGGTGCCGTTTGAGCCGGGTCAGTCGGTGCTCGACGGCCTGCGCTGGATCCGGGCCAATCGCGACCCCACGCTGGCGATCCGTTTTTCCTGCATCAATGCCAATGCCTGCAAGGAGTGCATGATCGAACTCGATGGCAAGACGGTCTACGCCTGCACCGCCCGCCTTCAGCCGCGCGAGATGACGCTAACGCCTCTCTCCAACAAGACACTCGTTCGCGATCTGGTTACGGAAATCGCGCCGGCGGCGGAGCGTTTCATCGGCTCATAATGCGAGATGCGTTTTCTCCAGCATCACATGGATGCCTTTGGAGCCGTTCACGACCTGGGTTACGCGTAAATCGGCCGCCAAACTGCAGAGTGTATAGGCGTCCTCGCGGGACAATCCGGTGCGGCCGCAAATGAGCTTGATCATATCGCGGAGCGCAATCACCACCGCATCGTCGAGATCGGGATCAAACGCCATCGTCATAAAATGCGTCGGCGTCTCCGCCATCGGCCATTCGAGCGTCATGTCGTGACGCACGTGCAATTCAAAAGTGCCGATCAAGCCGGTTTCGATTGCTGTAACGCAAACTTCACCGTCACCCTGGACGCCGTGACCATCGCCAACCGAGAACAACGCCCCGTCAGCATGGATCGGCAAATAGAGCGTCGTGCCGGCGACCAGTTCCTTGTTGTCCATGTTGCCACCATTGCGGCGAGGTGGCGGTGAGGCAACCGGCCCCCATGCAGGCGGCGGTGCTACAACCATGATTCCGAAGAATGGCTTGAGCGGCAGTTCGAGACCCCATGGCAGCCGTCCAACCATGCGCGCACGGTCAATAGGAATATGAATGATACGGGCACTCGCGAAATCGTCGGGCAATGCGCCAGCGAGCGGTCGAATGAAGTTGTAGCCCCAGTCGTAGTTTAGATCGATTGCCTTGATGCGAACCTCAAGGACTTGCCCAGCCTTGGCTCCACGCACCGCGACCGGCCCGGTCATGATGTGCGGCCCGTTCAGCTTCTGCGGCACGCTGGCGTGAATCGCAGGGAGCGCCGCCGGCACGGTCAAACCCGAACTCGGATGTGGCATCTGCTGGGGCGCGCCCGACACCGTCGACATAATGACTTCGTCGCCCGGCTCTACTGTCACAAGAGGCTTCAGCGCCGCGTCGACGCATATTGCGCACGAAATCCGTTTCCGTGCTTCCCAGTTGCTTCCCAGCTTCTGGGAAGCCGACCCGAGACAGAGCATGAAATTGACCAGCAAGACGGCTGATGCGCTGACTTTGCCGCGGGGCAAGTCGGAGGCGATCTATTTTGACAAGGGCATTCCCGGCTATCAGGCTGAGAACGGCGCTCTTGCGCTTCCTGCTGCGCGCAAGGAAAGCAATCAAT
>JBEVFG010000124.1:0-5329 GCA_040512415.1 Pseudolabrys sp.
GTCACCGATGAAATCACGGTGATGGTATCGCACGGCGAATATCCGGAAGATCTGCGCCTGTAATTATCCACTTGCACCGTTCCGATGCCGGGCGCGCCAACGTCTTGGCTTTGTCATAATCACCTATCTATAATGTCAATAATGACATCTGGTTTATGACAGCAAATCACACGATTTTCGCTCCCTAAGCACCAACGGGAGTTAGAGACAATGAAACGCTACGTGATCGAACGCGACCTGCCGGGCATCGGCGGCCTGAACAGGGCGCAGCTCAAGGATGCCGCTGCAACGTCGAACAGCGCGCTCGCAAAGCTCGCTGGCAAGTGCCAGTGGGAGCATTCCTACGTCGTCGACAACAAGACTTTTTGCATCTACCTCGCCGAAAACGAAGCCGCGGTGAAAGAGCACGCACAGTTGAGCGGCTTCCCCGCGACCAAGATCACCGAGGTGCGAACTGTCATCGATCCCTTGACGGCGGCGGTGGCCTGATCGGCCGTGCCGCCCGCTTCGGCGGGCGGCATTTTCTAAACTGCAAGAAAAGGAGCGTCGCTCGCGGTGGCACACTTTGGCAAAGCGGATGCCGGACGGTTTTGCTGGCTCGACCTCGCCGCGACCGACGCTGACAGCGCAAAGACATTTTACCGGAATCTGTTCGGCTGGACGTCGCACGAGCAGCTGGCGAATGGCGGCAGCTTCACGCGTCTGCGCCTGTCGGATCACGACGTCGGCTCCATCTACCAGCTCAAAGAGACCCTTCTCGAGCACGGGGTGACCTCGCATTGGACGCCCTATGTCCGAGTGAGCAACATCGAGCGTGCAGTCGAACGGGCCGCGCAATTTGGTGGCACAGTCGTGGTCGATCCATTCCTAGTGTCGGACGTTGCGCGCATCGCACTTATCCTGGATTCGGTGGGTGCCATGGTCGGTCTCTGGGAGCCGATCGCGGCCGACGGAAAGGCGAACGGGCATGGCTAAAAAAGCAGCGCCCAGGCGATACACGTCGAAGCCGCAGTCCACGGATCGCTTGCTCGACGTGACGGTCGTTGTTCTCGAGCATGGCTACGCATCCACCGCCATCGCTCCCATCGAGATATTCCATTCCGCCGGCGTGGTCTGGAATTGGTTGCATGGCGAAGCCGAGAAGCCGCGATTTCGGGTGCGAACTGCATCGGTTGATGGACGCAAAGTCCGTGCGGCCGGTTCGCTTACGCTTACTCCGGATTGTGCAATCATCGAGATCAGGCATACCGACATCATTCTTGTTGCCGCGCCTGGCTGGGACGAGCTCGAGCGTATCGCGAAAAGTACGCCTCTCGTGCCATGGCTGCGCAAGTGGTACGCGCGCGGAGCGTTTATTGCCGCAGCTTGCACGGGTGTCGCCTATCTCGCCGAGGCCGGAATTCTGGATGGCCATCAGGCAACGACGCATTGGGGCGTCGCGGACATCTACTGCCAGCGCTACCCCAAGGTTCGCTGGCGGACCGAGCAATTCGTGACGGAGGACGGCCGGATTTTCTGCAGCGGCGGCGTCTACGCCTCGATTGATCTCAGCCTGTATTTGGTTGAGAAATTCTGCGGCCACGAGATCGCGCTCAAGGTCGCCAAATCGCTGCTGTTAAGCATGCCGCGCGGCCGCCAGTCGGGATATTCGGTTGTGCAGCTCTCGCGGCCTCATTCCGACGAGAAGATCCGCCAGACCGAAGAATATCTGCAGCAGCATTTCGACACCGATATCTCGATTGAACATCTCGCCGAGCGTGCTGGAATGGGCCCGCGCAATTTCATCCGGCGTTTCAAGGCGGCAACGGGTCGCGTGCCTGGCGCTTACATTCAGACGCTGCGGATTTCGGCAGCCAAGGAATTGCTCGAGACCGACACCTCCTCGATCCAGGCCGTCTGCGCGAAGATCGGCTACAAGGACATTGGTTTTTTCCGCAATCTGTTCAAACGCCATACCGGAATGACGCCGGGCGAGTACCGCGAACAGTTTTCCCAAATGAGTTTCGACCGCGGTGAGCTGATGGCCGGATGGCCGAACGCCCGACGCGCAATGCAGTCATGAGCCTGTTGCGGTGCGGAACTTCACGCAGATTTTAACGCGGCTGGGTTTAAAACGACGCAGAGTCGACAACCCGGCCGACGCCGAAAACGCCTTTGCGCGCGTCCTGCGCGCCGATTCATCCGAACGCGCACAGATATCCAATGCACAATATGAAATTGGTCCCCACGGCAACGACATTGCGCGGTCTCGCGCCAGCCATTATCCCTGCTGACTGATGGGCCTTGATTTGGGCGGGATCGCCACGGACGGCGGCGTGCGATTCTTGGGGCAGCGCCGATCCTATTGGCGGCTGCTCATCCGGGGCGCGGTGCTGCTGATGCTCACGCTCGGCATCTACCGCTTCTGGCTGGTCACCGATGTGCGACGTTTCCTCTGGTCGAACACGGAGATTGCCGGCGAGCCGCTCGAATATACCGGCACGCCGCTCGAGCTCCTGCTCGGCTTCCTCATCGCGATTGCGATCCTGATTCCGGTCTATGCCGGAATTTTCCTCGCCGCTCTCGACCTCGGCACCATCGGCAAATTGTCGGGCGCGACCGGCTTTGCAGCGCTCGGAATTCTCGGCCAATACGCGGTCTACCGCGCGCGGCGTTACCGGCTGACGCGCACGATCTTTCGCGGCCTGCGCTTTCATCAGGAAGGCTCGGCGTGGGTGTTCGCCTTCCGCGCGGTGGCGTGGTGGGTTGTCACCGCCCTTACTTTCGGCCTCGCCTACCCGTTCCAGGTCACAAGCCTTGAACGCTACAAGATGCGCCACACTTACTATGGTGATCTCGCTGGGCGCTTCGAGGCGTCCGCTTTGCCGCTGCTGCTGCGCGGCTTCCTCATGTGGCTTCTCGTGATCGGCCCGCTCGCATTTACCATCGTTGTCTTCGTCAGCACTGTCGACTGGGTTGCGCTTGCCGACGTGCTTGCACAAGGCGGCGACGATATGATGAGCAAGATCGAAGGTAGCAATCCCAACCTTGGAGGTGCCATCGTCTTTGGCATGTTGATGAGCGGCGTCAGCGTGACCATGGCCGCTCTGCTTTATCCTGCATTCCAGGCCGTTGTTCTGCGCTGGTGGTCGTCCGGGCTGCGCTTTGGCGCAATTGAAGTGCAATCACGTCTGCGCATGCGCAATGTATACGGCGCCTATGCCCGCTTCGTCGGCTACGCAATCCTGTTCAGCCTGGCGATGGGCATCGTTGCGGCAATCGTGCTTGGCATGATCGGGGCTGGGGCCAGTATCGGGAAATTGGGCACGGCCGGCGAAATCGCGGCAACGCTTGCGGCATTGATCGGCTATGTGATCGCCGCGCTCGGCTATTCGACCATCTATCGAGCCACTGTACTATTGTCCCTGTGGCAGCTGGGCATGGAATCGCTGCAATTGTCCGGTCTTTCGGCACTTGAGAACGTCAAGGCCACCGGGCAGCCGAGCTCGGCGATCGGCGAAGGTCTCGCCGATGCGCTCAATGTAGGTAGTTATTGATGAACGCTCCCATGGCATCCGGGGCCGGCGTTTATTTCGACGGCGTGACCAGCGCGCGACATGAGGTGCTCGTCGTTCTCAAACCGGTTTCCCTTCAAATCTCCAGCCATGATGGCCGCGCACTTAGCGAGTGGTCTTATAACGAGCTGGAGGAACTGTCTGCGCCGGATAGCCTTCTCCGCCTTGGACGCGTTAACAGCGCGATTCTGGAACGACTGGAAATTTCCGATAAGGCCTTTGCCGCCGAAATCGACGCGCGCGCCGCCCTGGTCGACCGCACCGGCGCGCTGCAGCGCCGCCAGCGCCTGAGCGTGATCGCATGGAGTATCGGCGCCACCGCATCTCTGCTTCTGGTCGCCTGGTTCGGTGTTCCGGCCATTGCCGAGCGCCTGACGCCGCTTCTGCCGGCCGCGGTCGAGCGCAAGCTCGGCGATGCCGTCGATATGCAGATCCGCGGCATGCTCGACCCGCGCCACTCGGGTGCGTCCTTCGATTGCGGCAAGACCGCAACGGAGGCGCCGGGACGTGCAGCTCTCGAAAAGATCGTACGCCGGCTTGAAGCGGCCGCCGCTTTGCCGTTTGCCTTGCGCACCGAGGTGGTGCGGCGCAACGAAGCCAACGCCATCGCGTTGCCGGGCGGACAGGTCTATGTTTTTCGCGGACTGATCGACAAAGCAGACAATGCTGACGAGATCGCCGGGGTGATCGCGCACGAAATCGGTCACGTCGTTCATCGGGACGGCACCAAGGCGATGCTGCAGGGCGCCGGCCTGTCTTTTTTGTTCGGCATGCTGCTTGGCGACTTCGTCGGCGGGGGCGCCGTCGTGATAGCGGCGAAAACCATATTGCAATCGAGCTATACTCGCGAGGCCGAAACAGCCGCTGATGCTTACGGCGCCGGTCTCATGAACAAGGCAGGAGGCGATGCACGCGCGCTTGCGGTGATCCTCGACAAAATCGGCGGCGCCACCGAGCCCGGCATGAAAATTCTGTTGAACCATCCGGAAACCAAGGCGCGCGTCGCGGCAATAAATAGACTGGCTGCCGCTCAGGCGCCTTCCGCTTTCCTCGATCCGGCAGAATGGTCGGCGCTCAAGAAAATCTGCGGGTCATAGGCATGTCGCGCCGTTCCTTGCATGAGCTGCCGATGTCGAAGACCGCCGCCTGGGCGGCGCGGATCGCCTTTTTCGCGCTGGCGGTGGCGGCGCTATCGATCATCATCGTGCGCTCGCAGCTCCTGGAGATCGTGCCGGCGCTGGCGACGTTCGGGGCCGCGCTGGTCCTCGCCGGCATTGCGATCCTGTTCGCCTTCGGCGCCTTCGTCGTGATCTGGCGGCAGGGCTATGCCGGCCTCGGACGGGCGCTGCTCGCTTTGTTTATCGGTATCGCTCTGCTCGCCTACCCTGCCTATCTCGGCGTGCGCGCGCTGAGGCTGCCGGCGATTTCCGACATCAGCACCGACACCTCCAATCCGCCGCGCTTCGATGCACTGGCGCGTCAGCGCCCGCGCGATCGCATCAATTATCCCGGAGCCGCAACTGCCCTACTGCAGCGCGCAGGCTATCCCGATATTGCGCCGCTCGATCTCGAAGTGCCGCCGCGAATGGCCTATGACGCCGCGCTCGCGCTCGTGACCAAGCGCAAATGGGCGATCAGTGATTCACGCGCGCCCACGCTTGCGCGCCGCGACGGCGTGATCGAGGCAACCGCGCGCAGCCCGATCATGGGCTTCCGCGACGACGTCGTGATTCGCCTAACGCCGATGGGCCAGGGCACGCGTGTAGACGTGCGCT
>JBEVFG010000125.1:0-8608 GCA_040512415.1 Pseudolabrys sp.
CGATGGCGAATAGCTACGGCCGCCTTCGGCAAACCGGGCAGCGCACGCCGCACCGATCATTCATGCGGCCTGCGGTTCGTCGCGGACAGCCGTCGCATCATGCGTCTCCGCGCGGGGAGATGGCGTACCCCAGCGGTCTAAAATGACGGTATATTTGTCGGTATCTTGGTTATTCATACCGACCTATCGCATTGAAAAAGACGCATTTATTGGCTGAATGTGGCTGCTGGCGCCCCAGCCACCTGCAAAAGCACCGACCGTTTCGTTCGTCCCCGAAGGGGCGGCCGAGTCACGCCGCTACTGTGGAGTGCGTATGACTCCGCAGGCGAAGCGCCAGCGCGACAAACGTAATGCCGAACACGATCGAATAGGCGGCGATCGCCCACACCAGTCCGATCGCGCCGGCGCCGGGTGCGATCAGCACAACAATACCGAACAACACCGACAGCAGTCCGCCGAAGATCAGCATCCACTCGTTGTCGATCTCCTTGCGCAATTGGATTGCGCCGATAATCTCGAAGATGCCGTGCACCAGCGCCCACGCACCGATGAACATCACGAGCAGGACAGCGGTGATGCCAGGCCACAGAAATGTCACGACGCCGGCGGCGATGCCGAGAAGGCCGACCACGACGAGCCACCAGGTCGGAATTGGCTTGGCACTGCTCGTGAAGGCGGCGATCAGCGATAGCACGCCGTCGACCAGCGCAAAGGCTCCGTAAAGAAGAACCAGGGTCACCAGGGTCAGTCCGGGCCAGGCGAATGCGAGAACGCCGAAGATAATGGCGGCGATCCCCCGCAACAGCAGGACCCACCAGGACTTGGCAAGCGCGTGCAGCATCGGGCGGTGGGGTAGTGGCATTGATGTTGTTGCCTGCATGACATTCATCTCCCTAATGCAAGTGGGGTTCGGCCCTATTGGCCCTTGATGGAAAATCTGTCGAGCACTTGGGTCCTTCGGTACTGGTAGTTCATTGGGTACTGATAGTTCATAGGTTGCGTGACGCGCGCATCTTGAGGTGGCGCCTCCGCCCGCGCCGCGCGCGCCGCCGGGGGGATCTTCATTGGATCTTGAGGCTCCGGCTTGGGTTGGGCATCACGTACGACTTGCAGTGTCATGTCGGGAGCGGGTGCCGGTGCGGTGGTGAGAATATGTCTGTTGTCAGAACGATGAGAAGATTCCGGCAAACCCGAGCGTTGGCTGGTAACGATCACAGGCGAACCGTCCTTGTCCAATGCTGCGTCTGCAAGGAATAGCAACGTGATCAGCGTCAAACCTGCCACTGCAAGGAAGGCGAAAGCTGGCATAGCCATGCTCCGATCGCACGCCCCTTCGGAACAATTAGGCCCCTCTGACTGGGGTCGGTCGAGTTGGACTATGGGCCTACGGCGTGGAACCAACCATCCGTTAGGCCAGGACGGCGGATGAAAGGATCAAAACAGCCGAAACAGTGGCGGCCGCCACAAGCGTGAGGCGAAGAACGGTCTCTGGCAAACGGAGGATCGTCGCGTTCCGCCACACCGCGTTCCAGTCGAACCGGTCGATAGCGTCGCGGGCCGGATCATTACATTTGTACACAAGTTTGCCGGCAATGAAGGGAATATCGCTCCGCGCGAGCCCAATGTCTTTGAGGACGGCATTAGGCAATTCGTCCAGTGCACGCGGCATCCCATGGACAAGCTGGCTGCAGCGCGAAGCTGCGATGGAAGGGTGAAGAACAAGATTGATCATTGCGGACTCCATGCGTGGTGTATTGCTGGCTGCGGTCAATTGTTTCCGGGTTGGATACGCCGGTCGTACTCGTCGGCGAGCGCGTGCAGTGCGGCCACGCCATTTCCCGAAAAAGACGGACCGTGCATCAGCGCTAGCGTCCGTGGTGACACTTTTGCGAGTGCACGGATTGTCGTTCCCATGCCGGGATTGAGAGCGGAGTAACGGAACAGGTCTTCGGCGACGATCGCCGGTCCGACGACATCACCATCGGTCAGTGCGGGACCGTTGCCGAGCTGCGTGAACAGGTCGCCACACAACAGCGTTCCGGTCGATTCTTCAAAAACCACGCCGGCGTCCCAGCCGTGCGGTGTATGCGGCGTGTCGAGGTAGCGGACTTTTTTGCCGCGACCCAGGTCAATGACCTCTCCGTCCTGCAGCACGCGTGGCGCCCGATCGGCAAAATCGTTGAGTGAGACCATGCAGCCGGTGTTGCCGTGAGCGGGCTGTGCGTTCGGGGCAAAGGCGAGCCACTCATTCATCGCGCCGCACTCGTCGGCCTCGAAATGGCCATAAGCGATCCAGCGCAGACGTTCAGGCGGAATCAGACGGCTCACAGCGTCCCGGTTCAGCGGAAACATTTTCCGCAGGCCGGTGTGAAACATCAGTGGCTCGTCCCCCAGGATCAGGAATTGATTGAAGGTGAAGCCGGCAGGCGGTGCGATGTCCGGCACAAAGGTCGAGAGCCGATAAATGCCGTCGGCGATTTCGGCGATTTTGGTTTCCACAGCTGCCTCCTGAGCGCTTGATTTGAAGGTACAGCAATGTGTAGCGAAATTTTTGGGCTTGTCAATAATGATTGCACATGCTAGTGCAATGAAAGTGATGGCACGGACCTATACCCTCAAGCGCCGGGCTGAGCAGCAGGCGGAAACGCGGCAGCGCATCGTCGAAGCAGCCGTCGATCTGCATGGCACCGTCGGCCCCGCGCTCACGACTTTCAGCATGGTGGCTGAACGGGCAGGCGTTCAGCGCCATACGCTCTATGCGCATTTTCCCGACGAGCGGAGCCTTTTGATGGCCTGCTCGGCACTGGCCCTCGAACGCGATCCGCTGCCGGACCCCACGCCTTGGCGAAGTATCGGAGACCGGCACGAACGGCTGCGAGTCGGTCTCACCGCGATCTACGGCTGGTTTGAGCGCGGCGCCGAACTGGCTGCATGCATATTGCGCGACGCGGAAAATCATCCGCTGGTGAGAGAAGTGGTCGGGTTACGGATGGGACCAACCATCGCGGCTTATCACGAGACGCTCGGCGCGAAGCTCAATGCCAGGCAACGGGCAATGTTGGGATTGGCGCTGAGTTTTTATACGTGGCGAAGCCTGGTCCGTGAGGGCGGCCTCACGCGGAGCGCTGCGGTTGGAGCCATGTTGCGAGCCATCGAAGGCGCAAATAAAGCCTGAACCGGTTGGTCAGCCGCTATCGCCGACAATCTATTGGGCGTCCAGAACAGAGGATGCGCATAAGGAATTAAGGAATGATGCGGCGCTTGCCAGTCGGCGGCGCAATCGTTTGTGGCGATTGACTCCCCTGAGCTTTATTGGACCAATAGGGAATAAAAGCTGGTGTTTTGGGAGGAACTGACTATGCGTGCTTGCGTATGCAGATTGGCGGCTACCGCAGCATTTATGCTTGTCGTTAACGCGGCAGCGGCGCAGGACAAGATCCGCATTGGCCTTATTTACACACTATCGGGTTCGCCATCCGCGCTCGGTCAGCAGTCGAAAAACGGTTTCGAGCTCGCGTTGAAAAACCTCGGCGGTAAAATGGGCGGGAAAGACGTCGAACTCGTTGTCGCTGACGATGAGCTTAAGCCCGATGTCGCGATTCAGAAGGTTCGCGGTCTGCTCGAGCGCGATCGCGTCGACTTCGTGGTGGGCCCGATCTTTTCGAATATCCTGGTCGCGATCCACAAGCCGGTGATCGATGCCGGAAAGATCTTGATCAGCACCAACGCCGGTACGTCGAATTTCGCCGGAGCGGGCTGCAACGCCAACTTCTTCGTGACCTCATATCAGAACGACCAGATCTTCGAAGCGGTCGGCGAGGCCTCCAACAAGCTCGGCTACAAGCGCGTCTACGTTTTGGTGCCGAACTACCCGGCTGGCAAGGATGCGATCGCCGGGTTCAAGCGCACCTACAAAGGCGAAATCATCGAGGAATCGCTTCTCCCCCTCAATACGACCGACTTCGGTCCCGAAGTTTCCAAGATCTCTGCGGCAAAACCGGATGCACTATTCACTTTCATGCCGGGCGGTCTCGGTATCAATCTTCTCAATACGTATATTCAGGCGGGTCTCAAAGGAAAAATCCCGATCGTGTCTACCTTCACAGCCGATGAGGCGACATTGCCGGTGCTTAAGGACAATGCCGTCGATGTCTACGGCGTGCTGACCTGGGCACCCAACATGGATAATCCGGCCAACAAGAAGTTCGTCTCAGAGTATGAAGCGGCCTACAACGCCGTGCCTGCCTCCTACGCCATGCAGGCCTATGACGCGGCGATGCTGATCAACAGCGCAGTGTCCGCAGTGAACGGCAACCTCGCCGATCAGAACGCCGTACGTGCTGCGCTTAAGAAAGCTGCCTTTACCTCTGTGCGTGGGCCGTTCAAGTTCAACATCAATGGCTACCCAATCGAGGACTTTTACCTCACCAAGGTCGCCAAGCGTCCTGACGGCAAATACGAGACACAGATCGTCGAAAAGATCTTCTCGAACCACGCCGACGGTTACGCCAAAGACTGCAAGCTCTAATAAGTGGTCCTCCCTGGAGATCAGGAAAGGAAAACGCTCGGTAAGTTACACAGCGATGGCCGGGTTTCGCTCGCGCAGTCGCATTGACTCCGCTGCAGCACGGGTAGCATCAGGCGGCGTGCCGAATCGGCGGACAAGTTCACATCTCTGGCATCCTCAGCTATCTTGCGCTGGGCTGTGTTGTGTTGCGGGTAAGGGAGAGTTGCGTGAGTGACCAGGTCAAATTCGTCTTGGACGAAAAGGATATTCCGAAAACTTGGTACAATCTGACGGCAGATCTTCCCAAGCCATTGCCGCCCGTCCTGCATCCCGGAACGAAGAAGCCGATTGGCCCGGCTGACCTCGAACCGCTGTTCCCGACGGAGTTGATCCTGCAGGAGGTGACGGGCGAGCGTTACCTCGACATTCCGCAGTCTATACGCGACGTCTACCGGATGTGGCGGCCTTCGCCGCTGATCCGTGCGCGGCGGCTCGAGCAAAAGCTCGGCACGCCGGCGAAAATCTACTTCAAATATGAAGGTGTATCTCCGGCCGGCTCGCACAAACCGAACACGGCGGTCGCGCAGGCTTGGTACAACAAGCAGGCAGGGGTCAAGCGGCTGAGCACCGAGACCGGGGCCGGGCAGTGGGGTTCATCGCTCGCCTTTGCCGGTGCGCTTTTCGGTATCGACGTCACGGTTTTCCAGGTGCGGGTGTCGTACGACCAGAAACCCTACCGGCGTGCGCTGATGGAAACCTATGGTGCACGCTGCGTCCCCTCTCCGTCGAATGAGACCGACTGCGGACGCGCCATTCTCAAGCAATATCCTGACAGCCCCGGTTCACTTGGCATTGCTATCTCGGAAGCGGTCGAGGTGGCGGCAAAGGATCCAGCGGTAAAATATTCGCTCGGGTCAGTGCTCAATCACGTATTGCTGCACCAGACGGTCGTTGGGCAGGAAGCGATTAAACAGTTTGAGGCGGCAGGCGATGACCCCGATATTGTGATCGCCTGCACCGGCGGCGGCTCGAACTTCGCCGGCATGGCATTCCCGTTTCTCGGTCTGCAATTGCGCGGTGGACGCAAGCGGCGCGTTATCGCGGTGGAGCCGGCAGCATGTCCATCGCTGACGCGCGGCAAGTATGCCTATGATTTCGGCGACACGGCGCACCTGACGCCGCTGGTCAAGATGCACACGCTCGGCTCGACCTTCATTCCGCCCGGCTTCCATGCGGGTGGCCTGCGCTACCACGGCATGTCACCGCTCGTCTCTCACATTTACGAGCTCGGGCTGATCGAGGCGCGCGCATACCATCAAAAGACCTGCTTTGAAGCCGGCGTCGAATTTGCGCGTTGCGAAGGCATCGTCCCGGCGCCGGAAGCCAATCACGCGGTCCGCTGCGCGATCGATGAGGCTTTACGCTGCAAGAAAGAGGGCAAACAGGAGACTATTCTCTTCAACCTCTCCGGTCACGGCCATTTCGATATGCAGGCCTACATCAGCTTCTTCGAAGGCAAACTCGTCGACCAGGACTACGATGAAAAGGAACTTGCGATGGCGCTGGCGGGCTTGCCGAGCGTCGCAGCGTGAGTCTATCGCGATTGCTCACCATAAATTTTCATCCGATGAGGTAGGCTATGATCGAGCCCTATAACGCCGTAGGCCTGATCCCCACCTTCTGGGGTATTCGCCGACGCGAAGAGATCAAACATAACATCGAGCACCTCAAGGGGCTTACCAAGGCAGCGTTCTGGCTTTCCAATCTCGACATCCCGGTGCGCCTGCTTGCGATCCCTGAGGGCGCACTGATGGGTTTCAACGACGAAGTCCTTGACGTAGATCATGCTGACTACGCCCGCACTTGTTGCATCGACATTCCGGGGCCGGAAACCGACGAGATCGGTAAGCTGGCGCGACAATGGAATGTCTACATCATGGCGCAAGCCAAGGCGCGTCACAAGGACTGGAAGAATCGCTTCTTCAATATCGGATTCATTGTTGATCCGGACGGCAACATCATTTTGCAACACTACAAGTTGAGTGCGCTTTTGCCGGTTGAACGTTCGGTGTCGCCGCATGATGTCTACGATTGGTGGATCAAGAAGTATGGCCGCACGCTCGACGCGTTCTGGCCAGTTGCCGACACCAAGATCGGACGGCTCGGCATCATGATGGCGATGGAAGGTAATTATCCTGAAAACGGGCGCGGCCTTGCGATGAATGGCGCTGAGGTGGTGTACCGAGCGTCGATGCCGGCGCCATTTACAGAGAACGACATTTTCGAGATCTCCAATCGCGCTCGTGCGCTGGAAAACAACATGTATATCGTCGCGCCGAACATTGGCAGCTACCATCTCGACGCGGACCATCCGGTCGGCATCGATGCCGGAGGCGGCCAATCAATGATTGTTGACTACCGCGGGCAGCTAGTCGGCAAGCAGCGCGACACCAATGGTTCGACGTTCGTTTCAGGCGTCATCAATATAGAAGCGCTGCGTCACCACCGCGAGTCGGCGCAGGTCACCAATTGGATGAAGGATGTGCGTGCGGAATTGGCACAAATCATCTACGAGAAACCGATCTACCCGAAAAATCGATACTTGAAAAAAGTGCCGCCAAAGCACGCTGAGTATAAGCGTGATGTGATCGACAAACAGGTCGAGCTTATGCAGAAGCGCGGGATCTGGAAGAAGGCAATAAGAAAAAAATAAAACTCGCAGGGTCGATGCGGCTATCGCACCTGACCTCGACAGCGTGCGCTGCTGGCCCGGCGCAAGGGCGCCAAGGACTGCAAGGCCCCCGTAAAATTAGGGCTTTTCCGTTCCCTCCACGCAGCGGGGAGGAAGAAATTTCTGAGGAAAACTGCTTTAAGTTTAGAAATTATAGGGTTATAATAGTTTTGCAAAACGATCGGATCTGGCAATGCGCGCGGTTTGTCTCGGCGGTGGCCCCGGCGGCCTCTACTTCGCGATCTCGCTCAAGCGGCGGGACCCCGCGCACGAGGTTGTCGTCATCGAGCGCAATCGACCGGACGACACGTTCGGCTGGGGCGTGGTGCTGTCCGACGAAACGCTCGCTAATCTCGAAGCCAACGATGCGGAGAGCGCGGCGCTCATCCGCGAATCTTTCGTCTATTGGGACGACATCGCGGTGCACTATCGCGGCGAGACGGTGCGCTCGGGCGGTCACGGCTTTTCCGGCATCGGCCGCAAACGCCTGCTGAATATTCTTCAAGAGCGGGCCCGCACCCTCGGGGTCAAGCTCCAGTTCGAGACCGAGGCCGTGGATGTTTCCGCTTATGCGGACTACGATCTGATCGTCGGCGCCGATGGGGTGAATTCACGGGTACGCGCCACCCATGCCGACGTGTTCAAGCCCGACATCGACGTGCGTGCCTGCAAGTACATTTGGCTCGGCACGCATCAGAAATTCGACGATGCGTTTACTTTCATCTTTGACCAGACCGAGCACGGCTGGATCTGGGCGCACGCCTATCAGTTCGACGGCGACACCGCGACTTTTATCGTTGAATGCTCGGAAGAGACCTGGCGCCGAGCCGGCTTCAGGCAGATGAGCACCGAGGAGACGATTGCGGCCTGCGAGAAAATCTTTGCCCGCAATCTCGGCGGTCATAACTTGATGTCGAACGCGCGCCATCTGCGCGGTTCGGCCTGGCTTAACTTCAACCGCGTCCTGTGCGAACGCTGGAGCCACAAAAATATTGTTTTGCTCGGAGACGCCGCGGCGACGGCGCATTTCTCGGTTGGCTCAGGTTCGAAACTCGCGCTGGAAAGCGCCATTGCGCTCGCGGATTATTTGCACAGCGAGCCGACCATGACGCACGCTTTTCGCCGTTATGAAGACGAGCGGCGGCTCGAAGTCCTGCGCTTGCAGAGCGCGGCACGTAATTCCACCGAATGGTTCGAGGACGTCGAGCGCTATCTTCATCTCGATCCGGTCCAGTTTAACTACTCGCTGCTGACACGTTCGCAGCGCATCAGCCACGAAAACCTGCGCGAGCGCGATGAAAATTGGCTTTGCGGCGCGGAGCGCTGGTTCGAGCGCCAGGCGACTGGGCGGGAGCCGCAGATCCAGCGGC